>CAYMLS010000028.1:0-25805 GCA_964390665.1 uncultured Bacteroidales bacterium
TCGTTTCCATCGTTCTGCATTGGAAGTATCTGGGTCCAGGCAGTAATTCCCCCTTCCGTTTGAATGGCAGCAGGCGATCCCCATACCGGGTCACCATTTCCATCAAAGCGCTGTGCAAATAGTTTCCTCGTGGGCGCCCAGGAAGTGCCGGTATCTTCATAGTATTTGAGAATGAAATCATCATTGCCTGCGGGCATTAACTGTGGCCAGGTATAAGATCCCACATCGGATGCGAGTGCTATGCCCCAATCTCCCCATTGTTTTTCACCTTCCGGGTTGATTTTCTGAAGGATGATCTCCGAGGTCGTGTATTGCGATTGCCAGGCAAATACGGCGTTGTTGGCAGCGGTTATGGTCACTTTTGGGGAAGCATCAAAATTTTCACTGTTTGACAGTGCTATTCCGTCATCACCCCAAACAAAATCACCATCCGGGCTGATCCTGTAGGCAACCACATTGTTGTTGCCGCTGTTGCGAATGTCCTGAAGGGTTATAACCGCATGATTCTCATGATCTACCGTCATGTCCCAGTCGGTGATCCACGACATGGAAGGATGATCGCTGATGATCAGACCGTTTTCCTGCCACAATATGTTTCCCTGGTTGTCAAGTTTTTGCAGACGGATATTGTAATTATTGTTTTCGTTTGAGAAATATCCAACGTAATAAAAACCATCGGGGGCAAGGGCGATTTTGGGAAGTATCTGTTCGCCGGTCAGGTTTGTTATCTGAGTATTAACTTCGGGATTATTGCTCCACTGCGGGTAAGCAGCAGGCAAAGTTAGTATGACTGCCAATAAAATAAGTGTAAGTTTTTGCATGTGTTTGTTTAATTTTAATTACTCAATATAAAAAATTGCATGTCAACGACTGTTTTGAAGGCGAGCCCAACGCAGCAATTGGCGTTTTCCTGCAAGCACTATTTATTGTATCTCTTCCATTACTTCATCAGTAATTTCAAGGTTGTGGAAAACATTTTGCACGTCATCATCTTCCTCGATCATATCGATAAGTTTGATGGTTTTTAAACTGTGTTCTTTATCGAGTGTGACGGTTGTATTTGGAATACGCTGTAATTCCTGCTTTTCCGGTTCAAGGCCCATTTCTTCCAGTTTTTTCTGCATGCTGCCAAAATCTTCCATGGCGGTATAAATGGTAAAGTAGTCTTCCTCTGTTTCAACCTCTTCAGCGCCGGCATCTATCACTTCCAGCATAAAATCATCGGCGTCCAGATCATTTTTGGGTACAGAGAAAACCCCTTTTCTGTCGAAAATAAAATCAAGGGCCCCGTGTGTTTCGAGTTTTCCATTGTGTTTGTTAAAGTATGATCTTACCGCTGAAACGGTGCGTTGCTGGTTGTCGGTAAGGCATTCAACCACTATGCCTACGCCTCCGGGGGCATACCCTTCGTAGGTGATCTGCTGAAAGTCGGCGGCGTCTTTGTCGCCTGCTTTGCTGATGGCACGCTGTATGTTGTCTTTGGGCATGTTGGCGCCTTTGGCATTGGCAAGTGCCAGTCGTAAGCGTGGATTGGCCTCAGGGTCTGCCCCGCCTTCCTTTACAGCAACGTTGATCTCTTTGATGATGTTGGAGAAAATTTTCGATCTTTTGGCATCAACAGCCGCTTTCTTCCTTTTGATGGTAGACCATTTGCTATGTCCGGACATAATTTTTTGTTTTATGAATAATTGAATGGAATGATCGGTGTTTGTTTGGCGTCAATCTTTGTCGGTGGCAATGGCAGCGCCTATGGCCGTGCAGTACTGGGCGTATTTGGGGGTATGAAATTTTACCCGGTAAAGTTTGGATAATTCCTGGAAAGTTTTTTCTGCCTGTGGTACTTTTATCAGATTGCCACTAATGACAATATCTTTGTATTTTTCGGATCTCGCGGCCAGTACTGCCATCATGCCAATGGTTTGAAAAACCATGTTGAGGATGCCTCTTACAAGATCGTTTTTGCCGGCTTTATCGTCCATTTTGCCAAAGTTGGATGCTGTAAGGGTTGGGGGGAGTTTACCAATATCGCCTTTGGAAATATCGCCAATGCTCAGGTCAACCAGACTTAAATTGCCTGTTTCCGCAAGTGCAACAATATTATCGAAATCGGATAAGTTGAGCATTGCCCTGGATAATCCGAGGATGGTTCCACCACCTACACCTGTACCTCCGATATGCGAAATACATTGTTCATTGGCTTTTACAATGGCGGTGCCGGTGCCCATAGACACAATGATGGCTTTTTTTAACCTGGAAAGGTATAACCCACCTTTTCCCACACATTTGAATTCCTCCACTTTTTTTACAGGAATGCCCAGTATGTCTTTGTTGATGACAGAGGCACCCACGCCTGTCATTCTTATGAATTCCACCCGCTTGATAGGAAGATTATTGGAAATAAGAAATTTACCCAATGCACCGGAAGCAGAAGCAATAGGATCGTTCGCTTCCACCGACATGGGGGTATGGAGTTTCTGACCCGAGATGCCTACGATCTTTGTTGTACTGCCTCCTATGTCTATACCAATTATCATAATTCAAAATTAATAATTTTATACCAGATACTTCTTTGTGGAAAGGAATTTTTGTTTTATCTTGGCATCGATAAGCATAAGATATTTTTTAATTCAAAAATGAACATGAAGACACCAGAAGAACAAGTTCAGTATTATCAACAATTAATAAAAAAGAACATTGCAAAGATATTGATCGGTATTGCAGTGTTGGTGGTGGCTTTCACCTCCGTCAAAACGGTTGGCCCGGAAGAAGAGGGTGTGGTATTGCTGTTTGGCGAATATAACCGAACCTTGCCTCCGGGTTTGAATTTTATTTTGCCCCTTGGCATTGAAGTGATGTATAAAATACCTGTTCAGCGCCAGTTAAAACAGGAGTTTGGTTTCCGCACTGCCGAAGCAGGCACCCGCACCCGTTATGCATCCGGTGATTTTTCCAATGAATCACTCATGCTTACCGGAGATCTTAATCTTGCCGATGTGGAATGGGTGATCCAATACAGAATAATTGACTCTTATGAGTTTCTTTTTAAGGTAAGAGATGCAGAAAGTGCGCTGCGCGATATGTCGGAAGCGGCCATGCGTAAAATTGTCGGAGACAGAACTGTGAATGAAGTGCTAACAGTAGGAAGACAGGAAGTGGGTTCCAGTGTTGAAGTGTTATTGCAGCAAATGTGTGATGATTATGAAAATGGGATCAGAATAGACCAGGTAGTACTGCAGGATGTTAATCCACCAGAACCCGTCAAACCTTCCTTTAACGCAGTAAACCAGGCGCAGCAGGAAAGAGAAACACTTATCAATCAGGCAGAATCGGAGTACAACAGGGTGATCCCAAGAGCAAGAGGTGAGGCACTGGAAACCATTCAACTGGCAGAAGCTTATAAACTTAACAGGGTGAACAGGGCTACCGGTGAAGCAGAAAGATTTATTGCCGTGTATAATGAATATGTGAGAGCACCGGATGTAACCAAAAAAAGGTTATACCTGGAAACCATGGAGAGAATCGTACCCAAACTGGGCAACAAGATCATTGTTGACGAAGACGGAACCAATGTTCTTCCATTGCTTAACTTAGACCAGAAAAATCAAACGAACCCATAAAAACAACAAAATAATGAAAACGAAAAGTTATTATCTCATCATAGCTGCTGTTCTGCTTTTTATTGTAGGATACAATACCATTTTTATTTTGGATGAAACCCAGCAGGCCATTGTTACCCAATTTGGAAAACCTGTTGGCGGTGCCCGCACCGAACCGGGTATCAACGTAAAAGTTCCTTTTATCCAAAAAACACAGTATTTTGATAAACGATTCCTGAAATGGGATGGCGACCCCAATCAGGTACCCACCGAAGATAAAAAATTCATTTTTGTGGATACTTATGCCCGGTGGCAAATTGTTGATCCGCTTCAGTTTTTTATCCGTTTGCGCGATGAACGTTCAGGACAGTCAAGACTTGATGATATTCTGGACGGAGAAACCAGAAATGCTGTTGCCAGCAGCCAGCTTCTTGACCTGGTGCGCAGCACCAACAGAGAACCGGAAGTGTATGATGACTATCTGGAAGATATTGAAGAACTGGAGGAAATTGCCGTGGGCAGAGAAGATATTGAAAATGAGGTTCTGGAAAAAGCCAATGAAAGAACTTCTGACCTGGGCATAAGAATCCTGGATTTCAGATTTAAGAGGATGAATTATGTTGACGAAGTGAGGCAGAATGTTTACGACCGGATGATCAGTGAAAGAAACCGGATCGCAGATCAGTTCAGATCCGAAGGGCAGGGAGAGGCATTAAAGATTCAGGGTGATAAAGAGAGAGACCTGGCTCAGATACAGTCCGAAGCTGTCAGAGAAGCAGAGATCATCAGGGGTAGTGCTGATGCGGAAGCTACTGCCATTTATGCCAATGCCTACAATCGCTCGGGCATGGCCCGCGATCTGTATGCTTTTCTCAGATCTATGGAAGCATTGGAAAATTCTTTCGATGAAGAGACCAGCATTATCCTTACAACAGATAGTGAACTATACAGGTATCTGAAAAATTCAAGGTAATTTGTTGGGATATCGGCGGTTGGAAATGTAATCATCAGATGTTACTCATCATCCCAACCCAACCACTCATCCATATCGCGGCGCTCCTTTTTTGTGGGGCGCCCTTTTCTGTTGGCGAGCGGATTTTTTCTCAGTGCCTCCATTTTGGCGTATTCTGATTCAGGCGTGAGGTCTTCCATATATTCGGGTACCAGTTTTGCTCCTACTCGTTTTTCAAGCAGATCAACCACTTTTACTGTTTTGATGATGGGGGGAATATGCAGATGGATGTGTTGACCAATTCTCACTTCACGCGAAGGTTTGATAACTTCTTCGTCAATTTTCACCTTGCCCGACCGGCAGGCATCGGTTGCCTGGCTGCGGGTTTTGAATAATCGTACTGCCCAAAGCCATTTATCTATTCGTACACTTTTTTCCATGTTGAATCGGTGGACTTATTTTTTCCTGAAAAATATTTTGATGGGGACACCCTTAAAATCCCACTTTTCACGGATCTGGTTTTCCAGAAACCTTGCGTAGGGTTCTCTGATGTACTGAGGTAGATTACAGAAAAATGCAAAAGTAGGATAATAAGTAGGCAACTGCGTTATGTATTTGATTCTTATGTACTTGTCTTTGATCGCCGGAGGGGGCTTGTTTTCGATAATGGGCAAAAGGACTTCATTTAATTTGCTTGTGGTGATTTTCTGCGTCCGGTTTTGATACACCTGAAGAGCAGTTTGCAGTGCCTTGAGTACGCGCTGTTTTTTGATAACAGAAGTAAAAATGATCGGAACATCGGTGAAGGGGGCGATCTTGTTTTTGATCTTCTCTTCAAACTCTGCAATTGATTTATGTCCTTTTTCTATCAGGTCCCACTTATTTACCAAAATAACAACCCCTTTATTGTTTCTGAGGGCCAAGCGCAGTATGTTTACATCCTGACCTTCCAACCCCTCCTTGGCATCGATCAGCAGAAGGCAAACATCAGACTCTTCAATGGCCCGGATAGAGCGCATCACAGAATAAAATTCGATGTTTTCATGCACTTTGTCTTTTTTTCTTAGTCCTGCCGTATCAACCAGGAAAAAATCAAATCCAAAGCTGGTGTAGCGGGTAAAGATGCTGTCGCGTGTTGTTCCGGCAATAGGTGTTACAATATTTCTTTCGTTTCCGATCAGGGTGTTGATAAGGGATGATTTCCCTACGTTGGGTCTTCCTACCACGGTAAGCTTGGGGATTTCTTCCACAATGGGTTCAGGAATTTTTTCCAGCAATTTTACTACTTCATCGAGCAAATCGCCTGTTCCGGCACCATTGATGGATGAAATGCCAAAAACATCACCCAAACCAAGGGAGTAAAACTCACTGATGCCTTCGAGCCTTTTGTTGTTATCTGCTTTATTGGCAACAACGATCACTTTTTTGGCAGATCTTCTGAGCATGGAGGCAACATCGTCATCCAGGGGGGTAAGACCATCTTTTACATCTACCAAAAACAAAATAACAGTGGCTTCCTCAATGGCCAGTTGCACCTGTTTTCTGATCTCTTTTTCAAAAGCATCTTCCGATCCCATCACGTACCCGCCGGTATCAATCACCGAAAATTCCACTCCGTTCCAGTCGGATTTGCCATAATGCCTGTCGCGTGTAACCCCCGAAGTGGCATCAACAATGGCATTACGGGTTTGGGTTAGCCGGTTAAAAAGGGTAGATTTTCCAACATTCGGACGCCCCACCAATGCAACGATATTTGCCATAATTCTTTGTTTATAAAAGGAATGCAAAGGTACAAAAATACTGCCTGTTTGCAAGCAATTCAAAATTGCTTTTCTCTCTTAGAAGTAATTTTTGTATTTTTACCGCCGAACCATTACAATTCATTTCAAAATTAGTAATTCTTTAAAAAAAAGTTTGGAAAAAATGAACACGAAAAAAGTAAAAGGATCCATTGGTATTTTAACCGGTGGTGGCGATGTACCGGGTTTAAATCCGGCAATCAGAGCGGTAACGATCAGAGCCTTGAGAGAGGGATACAGAGTAGTGGGTATCCGCAGAGGATGGGGTGGTATGATCGATATTGTACGCGACAAAAAAGCCGACAACAGCGGTAACTTTATCGAACTTACCGAAGATGTTGTAAACAGAGCCGGAAGAACCGGAGGTACTTTTCTCCATTCATCGCGTACACGTCCGAGTCATGTTCCCAAAAAACATTTGCCCGGGCACCTGAAAGATAAATATACTGATGAAGTCAATGACCTGACACCAGAAGTTCTGAAAAATCTCGACTTTCTTGGGCTGGACTACCTGATACCCATTGGGGGCGATGATACGCTGAGCTATTCAGTACGACTTTTTCAGGAAGGGGTTAAAGTGGTTGCCATCCCCAAAACAATGGACAATGACGTTCCAGGTACTGACTATTGCATCGGTTTCAGTACTTGTGTTACACGTACAATACACATGACCAACCTTTTACGTACCTCAGCCGGTTCGCACGAAAGAATCCTGGTGATGGAAGTATTTGGACGATATGCAGGATTTACAGCCTTGCTGCCTACCATGGCCGGTACCGCAAACCGCTGCGTTATTCCTGAATATAAATTTAATGTTGACCATCTTACCGAATTGCTTATTGAAGACAGAAAGAAAAACCCCAGTAGCTATTCCGTGGTGCTGGTTTCTGAAGGTGCCGCCTTTGAGGGCGTTGACATGATGTTTACCAACCAGGAAAAGGATATGTACGGACACGCAAAACTGGGTGGTATCGGAGATGCTGTTTCTGCCAAGATCAAGGAAGTTTCACCCAAATTCAATCATGGACAACGCGTGGATACCATCAACCAACACCTGGGGTATCTTGTTCGCTCCGGCGACCCTGACGCTATCGATTCTATCGTGCCCATGGCTTATGGTAACCTGGCACTTGATCTGATCCTGAAAGGTATCCATGGAAGATTGGTGATCCTGAAAAACGGAAGATATGATAATATGCCTGTAGATATTGTTACTTCTACAAAGAAACTTGTGGAAATAGATAAACACTACAATACAGATAGATTGCGTCCTGTTTACGAAAGTTTTATTGATAAACCTTTGTTTTTGATCTGATGAATGACCATCTGCAATATCAGGGAAGTATTGCAGTTATGATAAAAAGGTGAACAGACATGTTGTTTGTTCACCTTCTTTTTTTTGCCTCGGGTAGCAATTCTTCTTTTACCCATTTAAAGCGTGGTTCAAACCTCAGTGCTTTTTCGTAAACCCTGATCGACAAATGATTTTTGTCAAGGTATTGGTAACTTTTTGCCAAACCTGTTAAACTGTTCAGGTATAGCCACTTCTGATTGGGTTTTAAATCTTTTTCAAACAGGTCGATGGCGCGTTGATAATATTCTGCCGCTTCTTGTTTGCTTCCTCCAAAGGCAGAGGGGGTATAAAACCGGGTGTTGCCCATTTCCATCCATACGGTGGGATCCTGAGGATCGGCTTCTACAGCATTATCAATGGCCTTGTAACTGCGGGGACCTAAACGCACTGCACTTAAAGGACTCAAAGATATACGAAAACCCAGAAATGCTCCCTTCAGAGAATAAGCTTCCGATTTGTACTGATCATATTTGAACAAGTCTTCCAGTTCTGCTTCTGCTTTGTTGAGATACTTCCGGGCTTTATCTTTTTGGTCTGTATCTAAGCAATAGGGGATATAACCATATCTTGCCAGCAGAAGATCATACAAATATTCAGAAAAGGGCAGTTGCTTGTAATGTCTTTCCATCTCTTCCATGGTTTGTTCCCAGTCATCCATTTCGCCCAAAATATAAGATTCGTATAATTGCTCACGAAGTTCTTCTATGTCGTTATTTGAACCCTGTGCCTCAAATAAACCAACGGTTAGCAAAAGCAGCCCGAAAAGAATAGTTGTTTTTTTGTATGTCATATGTTTCATATATTATGATCATATCTTCAGTAACTGGTCGATATTTCTTCCCTTCCACTGCGTTGATCTGTTTTTTTGCCAAATGTAGGCTTTGAGAATAACGTACAGAAAACCAATTTGTTGCAATGGTGCCAGAAGCAGGTTGCTGACGATGTTTTGCCTGCTTATACCTGCAATGGTAACCCTTAGCAGGATCACCAGTAAAAAATACAAAAGAAGATAGTGATAAGGTAATGAGACAGCAACAAAAAGGAAACCAAAAGTTGTGATCAGTCCAAACAGCATGGCCGCTATTTTACTTCCCCCAAAAAACTCGAAAACATTTTTCGAAAAACCTTTGATCGCATCTTCCCATGTTTCATACATTCTGCATTTTATCTGACTGTTGCCCAGTATGGTATGCACTTTTAATGATTGTTTTTTCATGTACCGGAAAATGGTGATATCTTCCACTTTGTTTGTGCGATGTATTTTGTGAAATTGTTGTTTGCGGTAGGTCGATGCTTCGAAAAGCATGAATTGCCCGTTGGCGGCAGAAAAGGAAGACCATCCTGAAATTCTTGTAAAGAGAAGGGGAAGCAGGCTTACCAGAATCCAGTTCATGAGGGGTACAGTGATCTTTTCTGAACATGTTTTCATTTCCTGCACTGGAAATACAGAGAGTAATTTGAGTTTATGCCTTTGCGCATGAGCAATGGCTTGATTGATCAGGTTCTTCCCAATGCTCACATCTGCATCCAAAAACAGAAAATAGTCCCCTTTTGCGTGTTTTGACAATTGGTGGCAGGCGTGGTTTTTTCCCAGCCATCCTTCGGGAAGTGGTTTTCCGTTGATGATCAGAAACCGGGAATCGGTCTCTGCATAACTTTGCGCCAGGCGGTAGGTGCTGTCTTCCGACAGGTCGTCGTAAATCAGAATTTCCAGATGGGGGTACATCTGCTTCTGTAGTTGTTCTATGAGTTTGCCAATTTTTTTCTCTTCATTTCGTGCCGGAATAAGGACAGAGACCAGGGGCGTTTCGATGGGATTGCCCCGGTGAAGCCATTGTTTGGTCAACAGATTGAATAAACTTACAAGCAATCTTAATACCGTGAAATACAGGACAAAATAGGCAAGGTATATCATGAAATTCTGTTTCGGTCTGCCTGCTGGCTAATGGACTGTTGGTAAAAGTTGTTGTACATTTTTTCTAAAGTGGCACAGGTTAACGCTGTATTTTGATCGGGACTGAATATATACTGATACAAAGTGGGTTTTTTTTGTGAAAAATAATCGATAACATTACATACCATTACAATTTGTATGGGATGGTGGATGTCTTCGAGAATTCGTTGCCATCCCTGCTCAAAAACAAAAGGGAATTTATACTGCGATTGTATTTCGCCCTGGGGAAACAAAAGCAAAAGATTGGAGGTATCGGTCAGGATCTTGCGGGCATAAAAAATCGAATCAAGCGCACTTCTGGTTTTTCTTCTGATGCTGAAAGCGCCTAATCTGGAAAGAAATTTGTTTTTGTTTAGCTGCTCTTCCAACATCATCACATGAAACTTTCTGCGGAATTTCTTTTTGTTGGTGTGCAACAGCCAAAACCCGTCCCACCAACTAATATGGTTGGCGATCATCAGAATTGGCAATCCCTTGTCATTGATCGCACCTTCGATCTGAATGGTGTGAAAATGCCTTTTGAAGGAATAGTTCAGATAAATGTCAAATAGTTTTTGAAACCAAGATGTATGATTTGCCTGGATCATGTGAATCAGGATTGATAATATTTTATAATATTTAGAATGAGAAAAAATATCATTTGTATGAAAAACAATACGGGTGCCACCTGGTTTTTGTATTTCATTCGGGTAAGGTGCATGAATGCGAGCAAAATCAGGGAGATCACAAACCAGGCAATGTAATTTTGCAGTGGTATATCGCCGCCGCCCCAGCTCCACATATCTAATCTTATGGCAACAGGTTCCATGATGATGTCGTACACGACCATCAAGGCACTGCCTGCTATTGTTTGCGCCCACGCAGGTAAACGGGTTTGTTGCATCATATAATAAACACAGTAGATCAGCATCATCCAGTTGAGACCTATCATGGGTGGTGTTCCCCATACTTTTATCCCCAGGGAATCGCCATAACTGTATTCGCCGAATACCTCCCCGGTGAGCACACCTGCCACCTCTATCCAGTATCCGGTAAGGGCAACAACCAGCAATACCAACACCTGTTTCACTTTCCAACGGTTGTGGGCAATAAACATCAGCCCCATGCCCAGCAACAATGAAAAGGGCATCAGTCCTTTAAACAACTCCCTGGAAGCGGGGGTTCCCAAACCCACGATTCCCACACCAAAAAAAATAACCAAAAAATAATTGATCAGGGTCTCCTGTTTCAGAGACTTTACTTTGTCCAACATTGCCTTCATTATTCTTTTTATTTTGAAAGTTCAAAGTTATAAATATGATTGAGTATTTGGTTGAATTTTTTTCACCCTTTCAGGTGGGTATGATCTGTTTTTTATTTTTTTTCTGCTTCATGGGATTTCCTGGCAGGCAATTTTTGCCGATGCCAGACTAAGCGGTATACCGCCACCGGGATGCACACTGCCTCCCGTAAAGTAGAGGTTTTCAAATTTTCTCCTGAAGTTGGGGTGCCTTAAAAAGGCCGCAAATTTACTGTTGCTGCTGGGCCCGTAAAGCGATCCCCGGAAGGATCCGGTGTCTTTTTCAATGGTGCGGGGATCAGCAGTTCTTTCAAACAAAATGTGTTTTTCTATATTTGTTTTCAATACTTTGTTGATCCTTTTGATGATGTTTTGCCTTGCCTCTATGATCATCTTTTCCCAATCCTGTCCCCTGTTTTCAGGTACATTGATCATTACATACCAGTTTTCCATTCCCTCAGGTGCATCGCCCTCCACTGTTTTTGAACTGATGAATAAATAAACGGTAGGATCATCGGTGATCGTTTTGATGTTGAAGAGATGATCAAATTCTTTTTTGTAGTCATTGGAAAACAAAATGTTGTGCACTTCCAGGTCGGGAAAAGTTGTGTTGATGCCCCAGTAAAAAATAAGCGCAGAGGTTGAACGCTGATTCAGATCTTCTTTGAGAGGGGGTTTGTGATTGGGCAACAATTGCTTGTATAAGTTATCAACATCTACATTGCTGATGATGTAGTCATAGGGTTTGATCTCATTATTTACGTTCAGTGCTTTTGCCTTTTTCCCTTCCATGATGATCTCCTTAACAGGCTGGCCCACCATGAACATCACCCCTTTTCGCCGGGCAAGGTGGGTGAGCGAATCAACAATGCTGTACATTCCTTTTTCCGGGAAAAAAGCACCGATGTTATGTTCAAGGTGTGCTATGATGTTGAGGGTTGCAGGGGTCTGGTAGGGGTTTGATCCATTGTAGGTAGCATACCTGTCAAACATTTGCACGATACGGGGATGTTCAAACCATTTTTTATTCTTGTTATGCATGGTGGTAAAAGCATCTATCTCATGCACACGCAACATTGACTTGCGAAAGGAAGGCAACATGAAATTACTCAGTTTATGCAAGGAATTGAACATGAATATTTCCGCCGTTATATCATATAAATTTTCACTTTTTTGCAGGAAATC
Source organism: uncultured Bacteroidales bacterium (assembly GCA_964390665.1). Lineage (GTDB taxonomy): Bacteria > Bacteroidota > Bacteroidia > Bacteroidales > UBA7960 > SKVR01. Next base: position 12,120 of record CAYMLS010000028.1, read on the forward strand.
CCTGATCTTTGACTGAGGCACTCCTGTTGCTGATTCTACCTCTGCGGCAAACTGATCATTATCCTGCCAGGCATTTACAATGGTTCCGTCGTCCCAATAGTATTTACATGAAGTTTCGAGTTTCCGATACTGAAAATGCTCACGGGGATCTTCGCCAAACAATTCAAAAAGTTCATCGACAAGCACGGGGAGAGTAAAAAGAGATGGGCCGGTATCAAACCGAAATCCATCATGACGAAACTCTGATATTTTCCCACCCGTTATGGGGGATTGCTCGTATACGGTAACGTCATGACCTTTTGCAGCCATTCTGAGAGCGCTCCCGATGCCTCCTATTCCTGATCCTATGATTGCTGTTTGTGGTGCCATACAGATGCGATTCTTTTATATGGTATACGTTTTTTGTCTGTTGAAAATATATGTATTCTGATAAAATGAACCATTTTCCTAACCTCAGAACTGCTTCTTCGTTGTCTGAAAGACTAATGTAAGATGCTGACTGCGAGTTTAAACTGTATTCATTTTGTGTTTTAAGTAACATTTTGCCAGGATGAAGATCTTGGTGGAATTGGGAACCCTGAATCTCTTTTCCAACAGTTTGTCAGGAGGTGCTGTTCTGATTTTTTTGAGCAGTTTCAGGTAATAACTGTAGGCAACATATACCCCCAGGCGGCTCTCTTTGTTGAGCATTTTGATGCCTTTGTAGGCTTCTGCGAAATCATTGTCGATCTCATCCTCAATTTCTTGCTTCATTTTTTGGTCAAATTGTTCAAAGTCAACCTCGGGAAAATATACTCTGCCGCGCTCATGATAATCGGAGAGCATATCGCGCAAAAAGTTTACTTTCTGGAATGCCTCGCCGAGTTTCCGCGCAGGATGCACAAGTTTTTTATAACTTTCGTCATCCCCTTCATAAAATACCCGGAGACACATCAACCCTACCACTTCTGCCGATCCGTAAATATATTGGTGGTATTCATCGCGTGTATAAGTGTTTTTGTAAAGATCCAGTTCCATGCTGTACAAAAATGCATTGATCAGTTCATGATCGATCTTGTATTTGTTGACCGCCCATTGAAAACTATGCAGTATCGGGTTGGTACTGAATTGCTTTTCAATCGACTGATAGGTGTCTTCTTTAAACTGTTTGAGCAGTTTCTTTTGATCCTGATTGTGAAATGTATCCACTATTTCGTCTGCAAATCTTACAAACCCATAGATGGCGTAAATGGCCGGGCGAAATCGCTTCTGCAACATCCAAACACCCATTGAAAAGGATGTTGAATAATTTAACGTGGTTGTTTTGCTGCACTTGAGTGCATTAAGCGTGTAAAAATCCATATTTTTTTGTTATGCGTTCCACAACTAATTTAGAGCTGATCACAGCCATGGGTAATCCTGTGCCGGGTATTGTACTTGCCCCGGCATAAAAAACATTCGAAAACTTTTCATCGAAATTTTTCGGGCGGAATCCGCCGGTTTGCATCAATCCGTGTCCCAAACCCAATCCACTTCCCTTGTAAAGGTTGAAAGCATTGCCCCAGTCCTCTGGTGTAAGCACTGTTTGAGAAACAATATGGTCTTTCAGGGGGATGCCCATTCGCTCCGATAAATCAGCAATAATGGTTTCCACGATCTGATCCCTGTCTGACCAATCGGGTTTATAGCGCAGGTCGGGAACCGGACAAAGAACAAAAAGACTTTCCATGCCGGGGGGAGCACTACCGGGGTCACTTCTGGAAACCACATTTACATAATAGTAGGGTTTTTCAAAAGTAACGGAATTTTTGAACACGTTTTTTGAATACTCTTCGAAGTTGTTGCCCAGAAAATAATTGTGCAGTGGTACATCCTTTAAACTGGTGTTGATGCCCAGGTAGAGTGTCAAAGGGGCAAGGGTCCATTGCATTTTATCCAGTTTTTTCTCACTGTAGGCAGGCCTTTGAAAAACGCTGTGTCTGAAAAACGCAGCATCGCTGTTTACCAGGAAAATATCTGCTTCCCAGCGGTTTCCCTTATGATCGGTAAAAGCGGATAATTTTCCGTTTTGACTCTCATATCCCGTGATCTCCGTTTCATAAAAAACGGGGATATTTTGTTTGTCAAGTTCTTTGATCAACCCTTCCACGATCTTATACATGCCCCCTTCCACATTATGATATCCATCGTGCACCAATTCGGTATAAGATAGTAATGTGTAAATCGCCGGGGTGTCGAAAGGTGTTCCTCCTAAAAAAAATGCTACCAGTGAAAAAATTTCCTTTACTTCCCTTGATTCAAAGTTTTTTTCCATTTCCTGCCAAACGGATCGCCAAAGGCGCGGTGTGTATTTGGGTGGAACGGTGGCCATGGCAAGAAAGTAATCCAGGATAGAATCATAATTTCTCTTTAGCACCTTGTTTTCCACATCATGAAAAAATCTGCCCGATGCGTCGAGAAACCTTTTCATTTTGTATTTAAAGTTGGGTTCAATGTCCTCAAACTGTTGGGCAAGTTTCTCGGGATCTTTGTAAATGAAAAATTTCCTTTTCGATCCCCGGAAGTGCACTGTATATAAGATGTCGAGTTCCTGAAAGGTGAAGGGCATTTGAATCCCGGCATCTTTTACAAATTCATCAAATTCGTAGGTCATACTAAAAAAGGTGGGGCCCATATCAAAGGTAAAACCATCCTTTTTGACCTGGTTGAGCCTGCCTCCGGGTGTCCTTTGTTTTTCAACAATTTTTACATCGTATCCACGTTGCGCAAGGCGCAGTGCCGAAGTGAGTCCACTAAGACCACTTCCAACAATCAGTACTTTCTTTTTCACAATTTAGTTTTCTGTCGCTTTTTTGTTTTCTATTTATTAACAAGGTATATATGTAAAAAGTTGGATGGAAATAGAATTTAATTGTGAAGGATTCCTGTCCGTTTTTTTTGATGATCCTTCCCTCATATTTTCAAATGCCGGTAAAAGAAACCCTGAATTTTTCAAAATATAAGTGATTGCTCTTGTATCGGTAGCTTTGGGAATTGTTTCAGAGGTTGTGAAATTAATAACTATTAACGTGGTTGTGTTTTTCTATGGTAATGAAGATCAAATCTTTAATTACGTTAAACTAATCATTAAGTATTGTAATTTCTTTGTTATCTCTGTTGCGATTGATTAGTTTTGCAATTCATTCAAAATAGTATAAAAAAAACAAATGAAATTATGCTTTTTAAAAAGTTGAAATTAAAAGAGATCCTTCTGACATTCGTTATGGTTATAACAGGGATAACTGCCATGGGACAAATGCCTATGCAACAGCAACAGGCACCTCCTGCGCCAGATCCGTCTACATACAGTGATGAGGAGGTAAAGAACTTCGCTCAGACTGTTGTGCAGGTTATGACCATACAGGAAGAGGGACAAATGAAGATGATGCAATCCATAGAAGACAATGGATTGTCTGTTGACCGTTTTAACGAGATGCTCATGGAAGGGCAACAAAAAGGTCAGACTGAAATTGAGGCCACAGACGAGGAAATGGAATCTTTTACCGAATCAATGGCCCAGGTACAACAAATGCAGCAAAATATGCAGACCGAAATGGCGGAAGCAGTTGCCGACAATGGTTTGGAAGTACAGCAGTATCAGGAAATGATGCAGGGATATGAACAACATCCTGAAATGAAAGAAAAAGTGGACGGATATATCGATGAAATGATGATGGAGGAATAAAAACATCATCTCATGCAAGTTTTATAATGCCATTCTGCCCTGCGGGTAGAGTGGCATTATTGTTTAAAGATGACTGGTGATTTTGTATCCTTTACTGCCTGCCGGGTGGGTGTGGCAGATCGCCCCTCAGGTGTTTGGGATGTTTAAATTGCCTGTCGTGCTTACGGATCAGGTAAACGTAAATTTCAGTCTTTTTTTATATACCTCACCGAGAATCCACATCTTTTATCATCGATAATTTTAAAAACCTTGTCTTTTTTGTAGAGAATGTAACGCAGCCATGCATTGGATTCACCCGCTTCTGTGGATGTCCAGAAATCAGCTGCCCGCTCCAGGCTCAGGAAGTCGCCCTGCAGCGAACGGTAACCCGAAAACCGGATGTTCAACCCATCATTTTTTCCTTCAAGAATGTTGCTGATAGCAGTTGATTCATTTCCAAAACTATCGATCATTTCCTGCCAATCCTGCAATGATGGTAGTTTCCATCCTTCCGGACAGGTTTCCATAGCGGCCTGCCAGGTATAAAGCATGCCATGTTTTTCGCCATGTTGAGCGTTGTCCTGATAAAACCAACTGTCTTTTACCAGAAACGCCAGGTTTTCGGCCATCCAGACCACACCATTGATTTTTATTGTTTTATACATCCTGCCTCCCAGAGCGAGAGTTTCGTCGGAATCTGATTTCATAAGCATGTGATGTGTTGATTTACAAAAGTAAATGTACGCTTTTTTTGCATTCGCGGCAAATGCATGTCCTGTATTTCTTTACAAAAGCAGTGCTTTTCGTGGAAAATAAAAAAAACAGATACGCCGAAGGTATCTGTTTTTTGGGAGGTTTTTTCTCCGTTCATTTTTTACGGATCGTCGGATATTTGTATTGTCGTGTTTGCAATCTTTCAATGGGTCGGATATGTTTAAAACAGATTTCTTTGAAAGATCAGCAGAGCAAGGCAACCAATCAAAACGGAGGTTCTGAAGTTCAGGGGCATGCCCTGGCAACAGGATGTATAACTGTTTCAGGCACGCTTCAACTGGTCAGACATTTCGTCGTCGAGTTCATTGGGTTGATAAAAAAGATAGTACATTTCATCGTCGAGGTAAAAACCAAATTTTTCTTTTAGGATGTTCATGGCAGTTGTTTTTATGTAGATAAATAAAATTATATTGTTGCTAAAAAGCAAATAAACGTCTACAAATATAATTATTATATTCGATTAACCAAGCGAATTATTCGATAAATACATGATTTTATACCCAAAAAAATATAATCAGGGGAACCGGCATGTTTAAATCTTGCTGGTGATGCTGGTTTTGTTCAGTTTTCAGATGAAGAAATGCTGTGATGACCTGTGAAAGAAATTTCTTATTCATGCTATCCTTTTGGTTCTTTCCCCCTACGACTGGTATTTTTTCATGGTTCGTCGAAGAAAAAAGGAAGATAAGTGGTGTTTTATATCAAAGTATTCATATCCGGAATGTTTTTGCATTTGCTGGGTAAATCTCTTTGTCTTTAGGATAACCATCACAAAGTTTTATTTTTTTACACGAAAATTTGGAAAATATAAATAAACCTTTTAAATTTGACCAACCGTTCAGTCAAAAAAAGATTGACCCGTAATAAAGAAAAATCAAATTGATCACCCCTTAAAGCATTCTCATTTTATGTCACCCAGAACAGAGGAACAATTTAGTGAGATCAGAAAAGAGCGACGCGAACAAATTCTGCAGGTAGCGCTGGAATTGTTTGCGCATGATGGGTATCACAGCACATCCATCGCCAATATTGCCCGAAAAGCGGGGATTTCAAAAGGACTGCTATATAATTATTTTGAAAGCAAAGAATCTTTATTGAAAGAACTGATCATTACAACCTCTTACAAAGTGCATGTAGAACTTGATTCCAACCACGATGGTAAAGTGACACCCACCGAATTTTTAAGATTCATAAGGGTAACACTTCAGAATATCCGTGAAAATGTTACTTACTGGAGATTATACTCCACTTTGTCACTGCAAAAGGAGGTGATGGATATTATCATGAACGAAATGCAGGACCTGGCCAATGACACCATGCAACTCCTTTCTGCTTTTTTTGCTGAACATTTTGCCGACAAAGCCGAAGAGGAACTCTATCACATATCTGCCCTTTTTAAAGGTGTAATGTTGCAATTTTTAGCCATCAACAATAAAGAATGGTTGCAAAAAAATGAAGAAATGATGATCAATTACTACAAAGACAGAATGGGATGGAAAGAAGAAAATGCATAATTATTTATACTTACTTTCGATTTCTTTTCTGACACAACATAAAAAATCCGGAAATATGAAAACAACTACAATCACTACTTTGGCCTTTCTGCTGCTTTTTTTCTCATTCAAGACCCTGCGCTCTCAGGATGCAACAGAGATCGTGCGAAAAGCCGAAAAGAACATGCGCGGTGAATCGAGCACCGCAGAAATGGAAATGAAAATTATACGTCCTTCCTGGGAAAGGACTGTATCCTTTAAAACCTGGACACTGGGTACAGAATATTCAATGACTCTTGTTACATCTCCTGCCAAAGAAAAAGGGAAAACCTTTTTGAAACGGCAAAATGAATTGTGGCAATACGACCCTACCATCAACCGCATGATCAAACTGCCACCCAGCATGATGTCGCAGGGATGGATGGGCAGCGACTTCTCCAACGACGATATCATCAGAGAGAGTTCACTTTCAGAAGACTACACTCATTCCATTACGGGTTCGGAAACGCTTGAAGGGCTTGAAACCTGGAAAATTGAGCTTATCCCCAAAGAAGAGGCTGCCGTGGTATGGGGTAAAATGATCTTGTGGATTGAAAAGCAGGATCACCTGCAACTCAAATCCGAATATTATGATGAGGATGATTATCTTATCAAAACCGAAACAGGATCGGAGGTGCGCGAAATGGATGGCAGGCGTATACCTACCCATTTTACCATCGTGCCGGCGGATGAACCTGGTCATAAAACCACCATGAAAATCCACTCCATTGAGTTCAATACCGGACTTGAAAAATCATTCTTCTCACAACAAAACATGAAAAGATTGCGGTAATATCCCTGCCTGCTTTTCATGCAGGACTGAATAGTTCTTGCAGAAAAACTTTCTGATCAAACCATAATTCATCTGACCGTATTATTTAAATTCTAAACAGATGCGTGAATATATAAAATTGGCCTGGCGCAACATATGGCGCAACAAACGAAGGACGCTCATAACCGCTGCCTCTGTCTTTTTCGCGGTGATTATTGCTATTATTATGCGTTCTTTTCAAATCGGATCCTACGATCATATGATTCACAATGTGGTGGAAACCTATACAGGTTACATTCAGGTGCAGAATAAGGAATACTGGGGCGAAAAGACCATCAACAACACCTTCGTGTATAACGACAGTCTGCAGGAGATCATTTCGCAGGATGAAAACATACTGGAAGTATACCCCCGCCTTGAGTCTTTTGCCCTGGCATCATCGGGGAATGCTACCAAAGGTGCTTTCGTCATGGGCATTGTTCCTGAGAAAGAGAATCACATGACCAACGCATCTGAAAAGATCGTTCAATACCAGATCAACGAGAAAATTACAGACCAGTGGTTGGATGATCAGCACTTTTCAGAAAAGATCAAAGAGCAGATCCGTGATCTGAACGGACGATCTTTTACCAGTTTGCACGACCTTGAAAAAGTTCTTTATGAGGAAAACGCACTTCCCGAAGAAGCAGGTGAGCAAATAAAAAAACGTGCATCTACACCGGGTTCATACCTTGAATCTGACGCGAATGGAGTATTGGTTGCTGAAAAACTGGCGCAATTCCTGGATATAGCAATGGGTGACACACTCATTCTGATCAGTCAGGGTTTGCATGGCATCAGTGCCTCGGGGTTATTCCCGGTAAAAGGGATTATTAAACTCCCAAACCCTGAACTCAACAGATCATTTATTTACATGCCTCTCTCTGCAGCGCAGTCTTTTTACAGTGCCGATAACCGGCTAACTTCATTATCCATGAATTTGCACAACCAGGAAGACAAAGCACTGATGAAAACCAAAAAAGAATTGCAGGAAAAACTCGACATGCAACAGTTTGCCGTCAAAGACTGGAAAGAGATGAACCCGGAGTTGGTACAACAAATCCAGTCAGACAATGCCTCGGGTAAGTTGATGATCGGTGTACTATACATGATCATTGGGTTTGGCATATTCAGTACTGTCCTGATGATGACCGCTGAAAGACGACGTGAGTTTGGTGTGATGATCGCCATCGGCATGAAAAAACTGAAGCTGGGTGGCATCGTTATAACGGAGCTGATCTTTATAGGGATTTTGGGTACCTTCTCCGGAATGCTGGCAAGCATACCCCTTGTGCTGCTTGGTTATTACAACCCTATCCGCCTCAAGGGCGATCTGGCTGCCAGTATGGAAAGTTTCGGACTGGAACCGGTGATGCCGCTTGCTATGATAGATACATACTATTTAAATCAGGCTTGGGTGGTAATGATTATTATTTTGGTGGTGATGATCTATCCGGTTACCAATATTCTCAGGATGAAAGAAATTGACGCGCTCAGGGCATAATTAGTGTCAGCAAGAAAACCCACGATTTTATCTGTGCTTGATAAAGAAAGCGTCAAGTGCAAGGCGGGCGATGACTGAAAAACAGGAGTTTACTTTTCGTAATCGACTGTTTTGAAGGCGAGCCCAACGCAGCAATTGGCGTTTTCTTGCAAGCACTAATTACAAATTTAAAAATAAACACTTATGATAGGGTCTGTAGCCTGGAAAAATATCTGGCGAAATAAATTAAGAAGTCTGGTCATCCTCAGCGCCATTGCACTGGGGTTGCTGGCAGGCATATTTTCCGTTGCCCTGATGGCAGGTATGGTCAATGAAAGAATTGAAAATGCGATCCATAATGAACTGTCGCATCTTCAAATACACAACAAGAAATTTCTTCAAAACGATGAGATACGGTACACGCTTTCCGAAACCAGCAAGATCATGAACATGCTTGATACCATGTCAGAGGTCAAAGGTTCTGCGGCACGCCTGCGTATGAACGGAATGGCAAATACATCCGGTAATAATACGGGAGTCGTTATTTTTGGGGTTCACCCCGAACAGGAGAGAACCGTTTTCAACATCCATGAAAATATTTTGAAAGAAACGGGGAGTTTCTTTGAAGATGAAGGCAGAAATCAGATCGTGATCGGTGAAAAACTGGCACATACGCTTAACCTTGTCCATTACGAGATCACCCAAAAGACAATTGAAAAACTAAAGGAAGCAAAAGTACCGGAAAAGGTGATTCGAAAAGTAACGGATTCCGCAGATTCATTGATGAATGTTCGCTTTCGTGATGAAGGTGCTTTTCGGGAGGCCCTGGACAATGTGCTCAACAAAAATGAAACAGACACCTATTACTCTTCATGGAAAGAGGCCGCAAAACTTTTCAGGACAAGGTCGAAAATTGTATTGACCATGCAGGATAGTGAAGGATACATTACCGGCGGGGCTTTCCGCATTGCCGGCATTTACAACATTACCAATTCTGTTTACGAAGAGATGAATGTTTTTGTCAGGTACGATGATCTGGAGAGAATCACCCATATAAATAACGGGCATGCTCACGAAATAGATGTTTTGCTTCGTGATCGCGATAAAGCGCCCCATCTAAGAAACACCTTAAGTGATGAGTTCTCAGAGGTATCAGTACGATTGTGGAAAGATATCCAACCCGACCTTGCACTTACTACGGAATACATAGAGATCAGTTATTATATTATCATTATTTTTATTCTGTTGGCATTGGGATTTGGTATTGTAAACACCATGCTGATGGCCGTTCTGGAACGCATCAAAGAATTGGGTATGCTCATGGCCATTGGTATGAATAAAAAGCGGGTTTTTATGATGATCATGCTTGAAACTCTCTTCCTTACGCTCACGGGTGCCATCGCCGGGATGCTGATGAGTGCCGGCGTTATCGCGCTTACACGGCAAACCGGTATCGACCTCAGCCATTATGCCGAGGGTTTTCAGGCATTGGGATACAGTGCGGTGGTTTACCCGGGTATTGATATAAGTTTTTTTGCAGGGGTTACTTTTCTTGTCATATTCACCGGAATTGTTTCCTCTCTTTATCCTGCATGGAAGGCTCTGAAACTGAATCCTGCAGAAGCCACAAGGACAGAATAACATACAGAAAAAGTGCTACCGTTTTCAGGTTGCCGGATCAGAAAATGATTTGAATCAGACCGGGAAAATACAATTGACACAAATGCTAATGATCGTATTATACCTTCATGGTAAGATGAACCAGGATATGACAAAGTTTTTGACACACACGCATGATTATATGGCGAACTCCCCCCGTAACAAAAGAACGGGGCAGACATCTGACCAAATTAATCAAATTATAATCAGATAAAACCATGTATCAATACAACAATGAAGCAATGAAACAATCCTAAAAGCAAGCAATCAAACAATCCAAACCTGGAATTTCCATCTATACAATTTAAAATCAAATTACAAACATATGAAAGTAATAGAAATAAAAAATGTAGAAAAAACCTACAAAGAATCAGAAATTGAGGTGCATGCTGTAAGAGGCATTGATCTGGATTTTGAAGAAGGGGAATTTGCCGCTATCGTAGGACCCTCCGGCTCGGGTAAAACCACATTGCTCAACATCATCGGAGCCCTGGACGACCCCACCTCTGGTGAAGTTCTGGTTTCGGGCACTCCGGTAAAAGACCTTAGTGCTGGGCAAAAAATAGATTTTCGCATGTGGAATATCGGTTTCGTTTTTCAATCCTACAACCTGATACCGGTACTTACGGCCAAAGAAAATGTTGAGTTTGTAATGCATCTGCAGGGCAGAAGCACCCGGGAAAGAGATAAAAGAGCCACGGAGCTGCTCCAGGCTGTGGGATTGGGAGACAGGATGGATGCCAGACCCGGTAAACTGTCTGGCGGACAACAACAAAGGGTTGCAGTGGCGCGCGCATTGGCCGCAAAACCAAAATTTATCCTGGCCGATGAACCTACCGCCAACCTCGACTCCAAAAGCACGGCAAACCTTCTGGACATCATGGAAAAACTTAATCAAAACGAAAAAATAACATTCATCTTTTCCACACACGATCAACGGGTGGTGAAAAAAGCACACCGTGTCATTACCATTGAAGACGGAAAAGTATCCAAAGATGAACGAAAACCATGATTTTATATGGTATCCGGTTTGATGGTAAAATATTGTTTGTTGATCCTTCATCAAAAAAACCTGATTTTAGTATCAGAAATAAAATAACGCATGCAAACGCAAAAGCACATCATTCTAAAAATATTGATCGTGATCTCCTGGGTGATCGCCACTCAGGCAGCCAATAGTCAGGAAAACAAGTTTGCTTTTAATGGGTATGTTAGCAATATGTTTTCTTATACTTCTGCCCCCAAAGAATATAATATGCTTTTCGGGCAAAGTACCCGGGAGCGGCAGTGGATTTCCAATCATTACCTTCATAACAGAATGAACCTTTTTGCCTATCCTTTTGAAGGGTTGAAAGCCAGTATGCAGATAAGAAACCGTTTGTTTTACGGGGATTATATTGCAGATGTACCCGGTTACAAGTCTATGCTTTCGGCAGATAATGGATGGATAGACCTGTCTGCAAACCTGCTGGAGAATGATCATGCTGTTTTTAATACAGCCGTTGATCGGTTTTGGCTGGAATATACTTTCTCAGATGTGGAGATAAAAGCAGGGCGGCAACGCATCAACTGGTCGCAAACTTTTGCTTTTAACCCCAATGACATTTTCAACACCTATTCTTTTTTCGAGGTTGATTATCCTGAAAGACCGGGGAGCGATGCGGTGAAAGTCACCTGGTATCCATCCTATACATCCACAGCAGAAGGAGCAATTAGCCTTGATAGTGCAAAGCAGATCACTGCAGCGGGGTTTTACCGGTTCAATCAATGGTCATACGATTTTCAGTTTCTGGGAGGCATACTCAAAGAGCAGGATATTGTGCTCGGAACCGGATGGTCGGGAAGTATCCGTGGTGCAGGGTTCAGGGGAGAACTGAGTTATTTCCACCCCACGGAAAATATGGCGGATACAACCGGAATACTGGTAACCTCTGTCTCTCTGGACTATATGTTTGACAACTCCCTGTACCTGCAACTGGAGGCTCTTTATAATCAGTTGCCCCCGGAAAGCGGCAATGGGTTCCTCCAGGTTTTTTCGCAACCCATGAGTGTAAAAACACTCTCTTTTACCGAATACAATCTGTTGCTGAATGCATCATACCCTGTCAGCCCTTTGGTAAGCACAACACTGTCCACCATCTGGTATCCTAAAATGGATGCTTTTTTTGCCGGACCTTCTCTGGAAGTCTCGATTACCGATAATTTGGGTGCATCGCTGTTTTGGCAGACCTTCTATGGAGAATTTCCAACATTGGCAGACACATCACCCAAAAAAGCAGCCTTCCATTTTGCTTACCTGAGGGCAAAATGGAATTTTTAATTTCCCGTTCAACCCATTTGAGGGTTTTCAACCGCTCAAAGGGATTGCCCCTTCCCAACCTCAACCTCAACCTCAACATTGAGTAATAATTTCCACAACAGGTAAAAAAATCGTCATTTTTAAATGGAGGGAAAAACAGACAAGAAGAATTTAAAGGGCACAGTAATTTTCTTTTTCTCCAATGCTTCTGTCTAAAAACAGGGTGTCTCATCCCTGAAATTACCTGAAGATCCATCAACGCCTGATTCGGGAAAATATACCGAAACTGTAAAAGTCTCCTGTCAAATCAACCTATACCTGAATTTTGATCCATTATCCATATGTGTAAGGGGTTTAAGACATTATTTCAAATGTAACTCTTATCATTTTCCGGTTTACAAAATCTCCTGCAAACCGGGAATGGGATTCTTTGTAACCATACAGGTTCTTATATCTATCTGATATCCCTTATGGCGTTTGGCATATGTTTTTCAATATGAAATAACAAACACGTTCAAAAAAAGCATTCAAACACCCTAAATCCCTCAAAAAAATGAAAAGAAGTTTAAAAGACCTGAAAGGGCATACGCTGGAAACCACAGACGGGTTGAAAGGAAAAGTAAAGGATTTTCTTTTTGATGAGAATACCTGGGTTATCAGATTTATAGAAGCAGATTTTGGAAATATTTTCAGAAATGAAAAAGTGCTGCTTCCGATGATAATCCTGGCAAAACCGCTTTGGGATCAAAAACATTTTCCACTAGATATTGACCGGAAAAAAATTGAAAATTGCCCGAAACCCGAAGAAAAGCCAACCGTGTCAAGAGATTATGAAAAAGCATTGAGTGAGTATTACGGATATGAAAACTACTGGAACTATGATTACAATGGCCGAGGAAGTGCCAACATGTTTTTTCCACCACGTCCTTTGCGCATCCCCACAAAAGTGATCAGTGAAAAAGATCTTCATGCCAATTTAAGAAGTTTCCAGGAAGTAAAAGGGTATCATATCAATGCCATCGACGGGAAACTCGGGCACATTGAAGACCTTATTATTGATGATATAGACTGCCAGATCACATATATTGTTGTAGACACAAGTAACTGGCGTCCCTGGAGCAAAAAGGTAATGCTCTCTGTAAATTGGCTGGAAGATATCAGCTATGTAAATCTGGATGTGAGTGTAAACCTGCATGCTGAAACCATCCAAGAGGCGCCTGAAGCGGATCTTACAAAACCTCTGGAACTGGATTATGAGAAGGCACTTATTGATTATTATGAAAATCAACCGCATGCTCCATCATAAGATTGGAGGGTTGAAGACCTTTATGTAGTCTTTGCAAGAAAACGCCAAATACTGCGTTGTTCTCGTTTTTGAATCAGTCATCCCGTTACTTTTAACGGTACTCCTTGGATTCATCTCGTTGAAAAAACGAGACGAAAGCC
>CAYMLS010000029.1:0-24208 GCA_964390665.1 uncultured Bacteroidales bacterium
TCGCGGCATGTAAAGCATGCAGTCAGACTGTTAGCGAGCTCTCTCGTTGGAAAAACGAGAACCTATTTAATCAAATTATAAACAGATGAAAAGAAACCCTCACTGCTTATTTATCTTTTGATCCAACGGGTTTTTTTCAGCAACCATTGGTTATCTTCTTTCGACAGGTGCGGTGATAAATTTTCGAAAACCTTGTTGTGATAACGGTTGAGCCACCCCAATTCTTCACCTGAAAGCATATCGAAGTCTATCAGTTCCAATTCAAAAGGAAATAAGGTAAGGGTTTGAAAACGAAGAAACTTACCTTCCTTATTCTCACCATTTTCTTCTACAACGATGAGATTTTCAAGACGGATTCCGTATTTCCCTTCGGGGTAATATCCAGGTTCATTGCTTTGCAGCATTCCTGCCAAAAGGGGTTCATCTATAGCAGTATTTGGCGAAATACCCTGCGGACCTTCATGCACATTCAGAAAATAACCTACTCCATGCCCGGTACCATGTCCGTAATTTTTTTTCTGCTGCCATAAGGGGCATCGGGCAAAGGCATCCAAATGAAAACCTCTGGTGCCCTCAGGAAAAACGGCCACCGACAAACGGATCAATCCCCTTAAAACCAGGGTATAGTCGCGAATTTCCTCTTCGCCTGGTTCTCCCGTAAAGATGGTACGGGTAATATCGGTAGTGCCATCAAGATATTGACCTCCCGAATCGATCAACAACATACCATTTTTTTCGATCTCATAATCAGAACCTTTTTGGGCACTGTAATGCACAATAGCACCATGATCTTTAAAACCTGCTATGGTTGCAAAACTATTGCCCATATATCCGGTCTGATCTGAACGAAAACGCGTAAGATGTTTGTCAATATCTGCTTCCGTAATGGTTTCTTTGCCTATACTTTCTTCCAACCAACGGAAAAACTTAACGAGTGCTATCCCGTCTTTGACCATGGCATTTTTGATTTTTTTTATTTCCCCATCTGTTTTGCACGCTTTTATCCGGGCAGGAATGGTGATCTCGTCACAGATCTTCACATGCGTGGGTATACTTTTAATGATATGATGGGAAGTTTTGGCTGCATGAACACATATGCTGCTCTGTAAATCCAATCCTTTTAAAAAGTCATCAATTTTATGGTAGGGTTCCAGGGTGATTCCGTCTTGTATCAGTAGTTCTTTCAAACCATCATCAACTTTCTTTTCATTCATAAACAATATGGCTTTCGCCTGTGAAATCACAGCATAAGCAACAAAAACAGGATTATAGGCAACATCATTACCCCGGAGATTAAACAACCAGGCAACATCGTCAAGAGAAGTAAGCAATTGATAATGAACCCCTTTTTCTCCTAACTTTTGCCTTACCTTGCTGAGTTTTTCGCCCCGGGAGGTGATGGCATAGGCAGGCTCGTGCTCATAAACGGGTTTTTCGCTTATGTCAGGACGATCTTTCCAAACAGGAGACACAAAGTCAAACTCTGTATTCAGAAAAATTCCTTTGGCAGAAAAGGCATTTTTCATTTTCTGCACCAGCGCATGTGAAAATATCTTTCCATCGCAACCGGCTTTACTTTCTGCTGGCAAATGTTCTGTTATCCAGGAAATATATTCGGGTGCATGGGGTACTTTGAGTTTCACCAGATCCATTCCACTGTTTTCCAATTCTTTTTCCGCCTGAATGAAATATCTCGAATCGGTCCACAAACCAGCAAAATCTTTGGTAATAACAACTGTGCCCGCAGATCCGGAAAAACCGGACACCCATTCCCGTACTTTCCAATGATCGGGCAAATACTCACTCTGATGAGGGTCGGTAGAGGGGATGATATAGGCATCAAGATCATTTTCCAACATTTGCTGCCTGATGGTTTCAATTCTTTCCCGTGTATTTTTCATATGTATTCTGTTTTAAAAATTATCAATAAATGGGTTACATATTTCTGTTGTGGTTGAAGCCGATTGTGCAAATTCCCAGTGAATCTGCCCGCCATAAACCTGTTTCTGTAAACTTTTCATACTTTTCCCTGATCTGTTTCTGTTTTCAAAAGATCGATGAATAATACACATCTTACTTTTCCAAAAAATACAGATTATAAGCATAAGATCCTGTGGGATGAAAAATAAATGATTTCTCAGTTGATGCGCACTTTCAATTTTCGAAGTTACAATTTTTGGGTGTAATCAGATAACGCCCATCAGGATAAAATGTACTTTTATTTTTTTATCTTTAACACCCGAAAATCAAAACAAATGAACCGAGCCATGACAATAATATTGACACACACGCGGATGATGATATGGCGCGATCTCTCGTTGAAAAAACGAGACAGGTATCTGACCTATTTAATCAAATTATAAACAGATGAAGTCATTGCAGCCTCAAAGGTTTTACTGGATACTGATCATCGTTTTTCTGTCGGGATTTGCAGCGCTGACATACCAGATCGTATGGTTTCGCGAAATACAGCAGGTTTTTGGTGTCCATGTTTTTTCTGTTGCTGCGGTGCTGTCCGCTTTCATGGCAGGTTTGGCAACAGGAAGTTTTATCTTTGGTTCCTGGGCAGATAAAGTTAAGAACCCTATGCTACTTTTCGCCATTCTGGAATTAACCATTGGAATTTTCGCCCTCCTTTTCATCTTCTTTTTTCCATTCAGTTTACAAGGTTATTACTTCCTCATAGATCAATACGCTTTCAACACGTTACAGATCAACACCATCAGATTTTTTTATTCTTTCATTCTGCTCGTTATCCCTTCTACTTTTATGGGTGGAGTAATACCTGTAGTAAGCAAAATATTGATTGACAACACACGTACATTGGGCAAAAAAATCAGCCTGATCTATGCACTCAACAATCTGGGAGCTGCCATAGGATGTCTGATGACAGGTTTTTTACTGATACGAATGTTGGGAGTGAATGAAACCCTCGGTCTGGCTGCAGGGCTGAATATCTTCAATGCCATCGTGGTTTTCTTGCTGCTACCCGGTTTTAAAAGTAACAAACAAACCGAATACATAACTGTCGATACTGCTCCCAAACAGAATCCAAAATATTCTCCTGTTTTTATCAAAGTCATTCTTTGGGTATTTGCGCTGGAAGGATTTACAACCCTGGCTTATCAGGTTTTGTGGACTCGTTTGCTGATAGAATTTGCTTATGACAAAACGGTTTATATTTACTCGGTGATCATAACAGGTTTTATCATCGGACTAAGCGTCGGTGGATTTGTGGCAAAAAACCATATTGATAAACTCAAAAATCTACCCAACATTCTGGCATGGGCACAGGTACTGATCGGGTTTACTTCCTTCGTTTTACTGCTCACTTTCATTTTTATCTCCCCTACCCTGGTGCAGCAAAGAGCGGCACATGGTTCGTGGATGTTGATTGCCGGAAAAGAGTACCTCGCCATTTTTCTTATCCTGATCTTGCCCGTGACACTCATGGGGTTTACCTTTCCGTTGGTCAGCAAAATATACACCTCCCAAAAGCGATCCATCGGGAAAAGCATCGGACGCATCGGCTTTCTGGACACCATTGGTTCTGTTTTCGGATCTTTCGTAGCTGCTTTTTTTATGATCCCCCTTTTGGGTATCTACTTTTCCTTCCTTACGGTGGTTCTTATCAATATCATCATGGGTGTATTTCTTTGGATACTAAACCCTCATCTAAAAGGGAAAAAATACTACCTCTCGTTGGTGGCTTCAGCGATCATCCTGCTTTTATTTTTTCTGCCTTCCAACAAAACCTATTTTGAGAAAAGGGTCAATTATTACCCCACCGACAAAGTTATTTCTTATGCAGAAGGGGTTGCAGCAACCGTTTCTGTGCATGTGCTTCCATCAAGACACAAAGCGTTGGCCATCAACGGATCAAAAACTGCCTTTACCACCGATGCCGATCTGAAGGTACATGGCATGCTGGCCACTCTTCCCTATTTGCTCACACAATCTGCAGATCATGCTTTTGTGATTGGTTTTGGAATGGGAGTAACCACACACCACCTGGCATCATTAAACATTCCCAGGGTGCAGGTGGCAGAATTATCTCCCCAGGTGGTAAGAACCTCCCTCACCCGGTTTGCTTCTCTAAATCAACAGGTGCATCTGAAAGACAATGTAGATATCGCCATTGAGGATGGACGAAGTTTTCTGATCTCGTCTAATCAAAAATGGGACCTGATCACCTCAAACGCTATACATGCGCGACTGGGTGCAAATTTGTATACCCGCGATTTTTATCAGATCTGCCATGACAACTTATCTGAACATGGCATCGTATGCCAATGGTTACCTACCAATTGGATGACAGATAACGAATTCAGAGCACTCGTGAAATCTTTTACGGATGTTTTCCCAAAATCTGTTTTATGGTATGTTACCAGAGGGCATTTCCTGATAACGGGAAGCAAGGGTGACATTCACATCAACTTTAACCAATTCAGAGATGCTTTTCGCAACCCCCATCTGCGACAGGCACTCCTGGAAATGGATATACAAAATCCTGCGCAACTGCTTGCACACGCCATTGCCGATCCTGAAGATCTGAAGCAATTTACCCTGAACGCACCCGTGAACAGCGATGACTACCCAACTGTGGAATTCAGCACCGAAACAGATCTCAAACCCAATACGGAAGTTTTAAGAAGCATTCTTACCCTGCAATTCAACCATCAGCAATATACCCGTATGGATCAGACAGAATCCCCGGATAACCTCCTGCGCGATGTTCAAATGCTAAACATTCTTTACAGAAGCGAACTGGAAAATTACGTATTGAATTACGAGTAAAATCATCTGCATCTCCCATAATGCAGATTTTACTCACAGGGAAACACCCATAAAACAAATGACTCGCTAACGCACAACAGGAACTTTTTGAAGCATATCATTGACCCGGTCGTGCTTATGTTTTTCAACACCAACAACTGGGGGCAATACCTTCAGTGCCCTTTCCAGTGAAAACCCCATTACCTGGCTCAACCAGGGTGAACTCATCAGAACAGGCATCTCGCGCAAAAGAATGGAACGTGCCTGTGGGTGTGCTATTAGTTCCGCCATTTTAAAATCTGAAGAGAAATTGACCGTAAGAGTGCTTTCTGCTTCCTTTTCACCTGAAATTTCATCTTCAAATCCCAATGCAGAATAGCGGAAAGCATACTTTCCTGATCCTGTTTCCAAAACTACATTACCGTTTTCCTCCCTGATCTCATCTGCCCAATCGCTGCGCAGCAATGACACATTGTTTATATTTACAAGCGATGCAATGGTATTGGGCAAAACAATGGTAGCAGTTGTGTTGGCCGGTATTACAACCTCGAGTTCAAAGTTTTTATCATCTGCTTTCCATTGCGAAAGTATTTTACCATAAGGCGTATGTTGGAAAGCACGTGCCCAGGTAAGACCTCCACCCGGTTTGGGTGCTATGGTGATGGTTTTATAAGCAATATGGTTTTGTTGAATACCAGCAATTTCACGGTACATCCATTCGCCAATGGCACCATAAGCATAGTGATTAAAAGAATTCATCCCGGGACTTTGAAAAGTGCTGTCTGATTTGATACCATCCCACCTTTCCCAAATGGTGGTGGCGCCCATGGTTACAGGATATAGCCAGGAAGGGTACTGGGTTCGCAAAAGAAGATCATATGCCTCTTTTTTATATCCAAATTCGCTTAATACATGATTTAAATGAGGTGTTCCCAGAAAACCTGTGGTAAGATGCCCACGACGGCGGACATCATTCACAAGATACCTGGCGGCTGCCTCCCGTTTGTTTTCCGGCAGCAGTTCAAATTGAAGCGCCAGCAAATAGGCGGTCTGGGTATCAGAAGAAAGACGACCATTGGGTGTGATAAACTCTTTTCTGAAAGCATTCCGGACATTTTCAAATAAAAAAGTAAAGTATGCTGTATCTTCAGGTTTGTTGAGTATCTCCGACATTTTTAAAGCCAGATGCGTTGAGTGGGCAAAATAAGCGGTGGCAATAAGATCAGTGTGGGTATATGAACCTGCAAAATCAGGACGATCGATGGTGGCAAAAGCCAACCAGTCGCCAAAGTGATAATCGCCTGACCAGATATACGGATCACCCTGAGAAGAGGCACGGTTTCGCATATATTCAATCCACTTTTTAACAGAATCATATTGCTTTTCTAACAGCAACGTATCACCATACGCCTGAAATACCGACCAGGGAACAACAGCAGCGGCATCTCCCCAACCGGCAGCACCAACGGCATCGCTACCCAGCGCATTGGGAATAACATGGGGTACAGCGCCATTGTCAGCCTGATCCGCACTCAGATCTTCCAGCCATTTGGTTAAAAACGCCGCAGTGTGCATTTGCATACCGGCAGTATTGGCAAAAACCTGTATGTCGCCGGTCCAACCCAGCCTTTCGTCACGCTGAGGACAGTCGGTGGGAATGTCCAGAAAATTACCTTTCTGCCCCCATACAATGTTGTGCTGCAATTGATTGAGCAAGGGATGAGACGACTCAAAATGGCCAACAGGTTCCATATCTGAATGGATCACAACGCCCGTAAAGGCATCTTTTTCAAAATCACCCGGCCACCCGCTCACTGCAACATACCTGAACCCCTGAAAGGTGAAACGGGGTTCCCACTCCTCTGTACCCTCTCCCTTAAGGATGTAGGTGTTGATCTGATCGGCACTGCGAAGGTTGGCCGTATAAAAGTTACCCTCCTTATCCAGTGTTTCCGCATGCCTCAAAACCACACGGTCTCCTTTTTCACCTGAAACCCTGATCTTCATCCACCCGATCATGTTTTGCCCCATATCCATTACCGTATCACCGGCAGGTGTTACAAACCATGAAACGGGTTTCAACTCCTGGATCTTTCTTACCGGAGGAGATTGCCATTCAGTTAGTTTTTCCTTATCAATATCTGATGCTATCTTCACAGTTTCCCATCCCCTGTCTTTAAAACGTGGTTCGCTCCAACCATTCATCTCCAGGCGTGCATCATAAAATTCTCCATTATAAATATCCGACCTGAGGATGGCCCCCTGTGATGCCTTCCAGGTTTCATCAGTACCCACGACCATAGTGGAACCATCCTGAAAAGTAATGTGTATCTGGGCAATCAAAGCCAGTTCTTCGCCATAATAGTTTCTCTGGTTGCCCCATCCGATATATCCACGGTACCATCCATCACCCAGATAAGCACCTACTGCATTGTTTCCCCTTTGCAGATAATCCGTGATATCATAAGTTTGATATTGAACTCTTGAACCGTAACTGGTCCAACCGGGAGTAAAAACCTGATCACCAACCCGTTTTCCGTTTATCTCCATTTCATACAAACCATGGGCGGAAGCATATAACCGGGCAGACCGGATTTCTTTGTTACTTTTAAATTCTGACCTGAACTGTGTTACGGGTTGTGAAGATGCCGGATCTTCCTCAAAGGGGGGGTGTATCCAATGGGCTGTCCATTCTGAAGCATTGAGCAACCCGGTTTCAAAAAATGCTGTTTCACTCCAACCTGAATCATTTCCGTGATTATCCTGCGATCTTACACGCCAGTAATACCGCGTTCGTGACTCCAAAGGTTTCCCTCCGTATGGAAGCTGGATCGACTGATCGGAGTAAACCATATCTGTATCCCATGTCATCTGGCGGTCATCCTGAAACTCCGGATCCCTGGAGACCTGCAAATGGTATGAGGTCTGCATGGTATTGTTTGTATTGCTTTCCAGTATCCAGAAAAACCTCAGATCATCCGCATCAATACCCACTGGGTTCTGGTGGTAGTTGGTTTTCAAATGACGAACCTCCAAAGCTTGCTTGCCGGAAGATTTTTCTGGCAGGAAATGAGAAAACCCGGAAAAATAAAAAACGACAACCAGCAGTGTGCTTACTAATACTTTTTTCATGATTTACAATTTATGTATATGATCAAATATTTGTATTCCAACCATTTTAAGGGTTATCAAACGTTCAAAGATTTTTCATAACTGGTGTGTTCATCAAAAAAAACTTTTGTTTGCTGGCTTCTGATGAACCGAGCATCACAAAAACATTGACACACACGCGCATGATTATAATTCGTGGCATCAAAAGCATGCAGTCAGATTGTTAGCGAGCTCTCTCGTCGGAAAAAACGAGAACCTATTTAATCAAATTATAACCAGATAAAAGATTCAGAAAAGGTCAGTTCTTTTGCAGACACTACTATTTGTTCTTCATTTCCTGCTCAATTATTTGCTCTGCCTGTTCAATATTGATATTTTTGGCCAATATCTTTTTGTCTTTATCCAGCAAAAACAGCAGTGGTGTAGCATATATATCATATTTGTCGCGAAAACCGGATTGATTATAAGAATCATTTACGTTGATCCATTCTGTTACCTCGTTTTCTGTAATGTAGTCGATCCATTTCTGCCTGTCGGGTTCGCCTTCGGTATTTACAGCAAAAACAGCAATGCCCTTATCCTTCATTTTATCATAATACTCTTTGATTTTGGGGGTTTGTTTTTTGCAATGTCCGCAATCAGAATCCCAGAAATACAAAAGTGTAAAGTCTGCATCTACCGAATGTAAGTTTATTTTGCTACGATCGGGTTTGAATACATTGATGTCGGGAGCGGTTTTTCCCAAAAGAATAGGTTTCAGCGCCATTGCTCTTTCCGTAAGTTTTTGTACCTGCTCCTCTGTTGCCCATTCGGCTTTGCCTTTCATGTAATAATTCTCAACCATATATACAAAAACCGCATCCATACCCATGATCTGAGAACGCTCGTAAGTATTGGTAATGTAAAACAATGTATATTTGAAAACTTCAGGATGTGCTTCTGCTTTTTTCATCATTCTGTCAGCTTCAGCAATAACACTATCGGGCCTTTGAATGAGTACCCGGGTAAAATACTGGTCCAGTTTGGCATGGAATAAAGGAGTGCGCAGCAAACGGTCGTCAGAAAAGTCTATATTTGACCAGAAATTCTTCTTAAAAATGTGATACATCAATTCGTTATCAGGTGTGCCATCTTCTTTCACCGGCGTATCAGGCATGGCCGGTTCCTGTTGCGCCAGGAGAATTTTGCTGAACAAGGCATCGGGATCACTTTCTATGATCTGTTTCTGATAAGCTTTTACTTCCTGATCTCTTTCCTGCAACTGCTGTTGAAGCATTTGCTTTTCGGATTCAGGTGTATTTTCATCCCTCACTTTTTCCAACAAAGGAGCAGTATCCTCGTTTTTTTCCCTTAAAAACTGCATATAACTGTAAAACGCCTCATTATCGGGAGAATTTTCAAATTCCATGCTGCCAACAAGGTTGCTGTTGTCGGCCCGGATGCTGAAATGCTGGTTATCATCCACAAGTACCTCAAAATACTTCTGACCAGGCAGTACGATCATATACATACCTTTGTCGAGCGTTGTATCACCTGCAAATTTAAAATTTCCCTGCATATCCACATCCACCGTATCATGCACGTACTGCCGGTTACCGTAGTGAAAAGCCAGAAAAGCAGTGGTATCACTAACCCCTTCTACCTGAACATTGATCTGATAGCCCTTGTTGGCCAAGGCACAACTTCCAATAAAAACAATCAAAACGATAACGTAAAAAAACTTTCTGAGTACCATAAACATATGAATTTTTATCTTTTTAAAATTACAAAATATCCTGTTCCGGTTTCTATAACGCATTTTTCCAATTACATGTTTTACGCAAACCTAACTCATTTTTGATTTCTGATCTGAATGAAAACAACGGCTAAGTTAGGAGGATTTTTTATTGAGTTCCCTTAGTTTAAGATATTTCAAAAAGGTATAAAAAACAGATAAAATACTGATCACCAAACCATAATACCCATCACGAAAGCCCTGTTGCAGGATATACTTTTTAAAAAATTTAAATCCCGGACTAAAGAAAAGTTTGATAACACCCGCTTTTTTACCTTTCTGATGCGCCTCTTTTGCCATAATATCGGTAAAAAAATTCATTTGGGTAATATGCTGTCCTATGTTGTAATACGAATAATGCAATATATCACCCCGCAGATGGTCATGAGTTGTACCCGGTTGCATGATGATACGGTCGTGGGGGTTTCTGCCACCCCAATGTCCTTTTTTACGATCGAGTAACCGTAATTTTGTATCGGGGTACCATCCGGTATGATGTATCCATTTCCCGCAGTAATTGGTCAGTCTATTCATACGGTAAGCATCATTTGTCCAGTTTTTCAGTACCCCGGAAATACTTTTCTGAAGCGTTTCATCAAGTGCTTCATCGGCATCCAGGCAAAGCACATGGTCAAACCTTGCCTGTTGAAGTGCAAAGTTTTTCTGCTCAATATGGCCCTGGAACGCATTTTTTATAAACCTCACGTTATACTCCTGGCAAATGGATTCGGTTTTATCGGTGCTGAAAGAGTCCACCACCACAATTTCATCGGCAACAGATTGAACGGATTCAAGGCATCGCCGGATATTTTTCTCTTCGTTAAGGGTGATGATAGCCACAGATAGTTTTACATTCATTCTTTATATATAATTTTAACATGAGATGCCCAACTTGATCAATACTTTCTCAACCACACCCTTTTCCCGGGTTCCAGGGCGCCAAAGTAGAAACTGTTTTCCGACCGCGGTGTTTTGGCATGATTGCCTGCTGCAGGAGAACCGAACGGAATGCTGAAGTCACTTCTTTCCGGATCGGCAAATTCCGGATCGGCAATAATCATGGCAGGACTTTCATATCCAAACATGTCGATCTCAAAAAAAGAAAAATCGGTAATTTTGCTTTTATAGGGTCCGGTTATATTGTTTTCAATCACAACATTTTTTTGTGTGAGTTTTTCCTGCACGCTATCCGGAGGAAAAGAGGTGCCGATCTCGTACCCCCAGTTGTTGTAAATAATATTGTAGGAAATCTCAACATCCTGCAAACTTTGTGATTTGATATCGATACCGCCTGTTACACCTGCCCAATGTCCGGGAGAACCGTTATTATAAATGGTATTGTTGAAAATACGGATACCAGATCTCATCCTGTTGTGCCCCCATACACCGAAAATAATTCCTGAAGCACGATTATCAAATAAAAGGTTGTTGTGAAAATCAATATCTTTCAGATCCGAATCCTTGCCTTCCACAGAGATGGCAAAACCCCACTCGCAGTCATGCACCACATTGGAATGAAAAGTCACATTTTCAAGCAATCCAAACCAGGCATCAACATATAATCCCTGACGTGGCAGATCGTGTATGTGATTGTGATGCACCACACCATGGGCACTAACCTCTTTTACATCAATTCCTTCTTTAAAACACTGGTGAACATGGTTGTAAGCAATTTCAAAATTTGTTGCCCCACAAACAGAAATAGCCTCATGAGGTGCTTCCCTGCCGAATGGTTGTCCTTCTACCCGCATACCGGGTTCATTGGCACGGGTTACTTCGCATCTGAGCACTTTTACCTTGTCTGCATACCAGATACCAATTCCTGAATTAAAAGAGCGATCAGTTTTACAATCGATCAATTCTACATGCTTGGAAGGACCCCTTACGATAAACCCGGCGCTTCTCGAATTTCGCACATGCAAACCGATGACACGGATGTAACTTTTTTCCTGTATGTGAAAACTCCCCAAACCCAATCGTGATGGGTAAGTACCTTCTCCATCTCCCTCCACAAAATTTTCGGCATCTACTACTGCTTTTTCTCCGGGCAGCACGTAATAAGTGATCCATCGGTCTGGTGTACCCGAATTGGCAGGACGGATCTCACGCGTAATGCGATACACTCCATCCCTTATGACAAGTGTGTCTCCGGCTACCAAAACATCACTGCCCTTTTGGATGGTTTGCCATGGAGCATCCTTGCTGCCCACGTTTTCATCACTGCCCAACGGGGAAACGTAATAAGTTTTCGCATGAAGTGAAAATGCAGTAATTACCGCGATCATAACTGATAAAACAAAAAACTTTCGGAAATAATTCATCATCATAAATAAATAAAGGTGTTAGATTTTTTTTTACTGTATTGACCAAACAAAATCAAGAAATTTTCAGGATCAAACCGAACTTTTAAGAAGGATTATTTTTCAACAATAAAAGATCATCCTGAAAAAACAATCCATTAAACTCAACTTAATCATGCTTTTGCACACGCAAAACAACTTTAAAACCCTGTTGATAACCCAGCGGGTTGAAAGTACAAATGTAAAAGATTATCTTTTACCTTTGGCAGGTTTAAACCTCATGATTTATGGCAGAACAATATTCAGAAGACAGCATACGGTCGCTTGACTGGTATGAACACATCCGGCTAAGACCTGGAATGTACATTGGAAAACTCGGAGATGGCAGCTCGCCAGATGATGGTATATATGTGCTGATCAAAGAGGTGATCGATAATTCCATTGATGAATTTATCATGGGTTTTGGAAGAACCATCGAGATCAGTATCCAGGAAAAACAGGTGAAAGTCAGAGATTACGGACGAGGAATACCATTGGGAAAAGTTGTAGACTGTGTTTCCAAAATTAATACGGGTGCCAAATACGACAACAAGGTCTTCAAAAAAACAGTAGGACTCAACGGTGTGGGCACCAAAGCGGTCAATGCCCTTTCCAGCGATTTCAGCATCCAGTCTATTCGCGAGGGAAAATCAAAAACCGCTACTTTTAAAGCAGGTATCCTGGTTGATGATTTCCCGGAAGAAGAAAACAACGACCGGAAAGGTACCATCGTAAGATTTACGCCTGATGAAGACATTTTCGGATCCTACAGGTATATTGATGATTATATTGAAAAACTTCTCTGGAATTACGTTTTTCTGAATCGTGGACTAACCATCAATTTTAACGGACACAAACTGAAAGCAGAAAATGGTTTGCTCGACCTGCTCAACCGGAATATCGATACTCCTATCTCCTACCCCATCATCCATATCCAGGAAGATGATCTGGAATTTGCCTTTACACACAGTGCCACACAATATAGCGAAGAATATTTCTCATTTGTAAACGGCCAACATACCTCCCAGGGGGGTACACATCAAAATGCTTTCCGCGAAGCACTTACGAAAACCGTGAGGGATTTTTACAAAAAAGATTTTGATGCCAACGATATCAAAACCTCTATCATTGTGGCACTGAGTCTGAAAGTACAGGAACCGGTTTTTGAATCGCAAACCAAAACAAAACTCGGATCGCAACATACCGAACCCAAAGGACCAACCATAAAAAATTATATTGGCGATATCCTGAAAAGGAGACTCGACAATTATCTGCACATGAACCCCGAAACGGCAGACGCTCTTTTACGCAAAATTTTGCAAAGTGAGAAAGAGCGGAAAGATATGGCAAATATCAAGAAAATTGCCAAAGAAAGGGTAAAAAGGGCAAGTTTGCACAACAAAAAACTTCGCGACTGTCGCATCCATTACAGCGACAACCATGAACGCCGCCTGGAAACTACGCTTTTTATCACTGAGGGTGATTCTGCTTCGGGAAGCATTACAAAAGCACGCGACGTAAACACGCAGGCCGTTTTCAGCCTGAAAGGAAAACCTCTCAACTGCTACGGACTATCGAAAAAAATTGTTTATGAAAATGAGGAATTTAACCTTATGCAGGCCGCTCTCAACATTGAAGACGGACTGGAAGATCTGCGGTACAACAACATTGTGATTGCCACCGATGCCGATGTTGATGGAATGCATATCCGATTGTTGCTCATCACATTTTTCCTCCAGTTTTTCCCCGATCTGGTGCGCAACGGCCATCTGTACATACTTCAAACCCCATTGTTCAGGGTCAGAAACAAGCAGAAAACGATTTATTGTTATTCTGATAAAGAAAAAAACGCTGCGCTTGAAGAACTGAAAGTGAAAGGAAAACCCGAAATCACCCGGTTTAAAGGTTTGGGTGAAATTTCTCCTGATGAATTTGGTGCTTTTATTGGCAGCGGTATCCGTTTAGATCCGGTCTTACTAAAAAAAGATGTGATCCTTAAAGACATGCTTAACTTTTACATGGGCAAAAATACACCCGAAAGACAAACTTTTATCATCGATAACCTTCGCATAGGATTGGATACAGTTGACGCTTAAAAAACTACTAATATCCCCTCTGGTTTTTCTCTATTGTGAGGGGATTTTTTTTTATCTCCTCATCGCTCCACATTTTTTTGAAACTCCTCCTTTATCATCCCTTCAAACCTCACCGAACTCCCTGTTTTATATCCTCCTTTAAACTTAATAGATTTTATTTTGTTAAGATTACAAAACATAAAAACAAACCTTTAACAAACGAATTTATGGACTATTATTTCAGTAAAATTTTACCTGGGAAAACTTTTGACGACGCCCTGGAAATGGTAACAGCTGAGTTGAAGCAGGAAGGTTTTGGTGTGCTCACCGAAATTGATGTAAAAGATACGCTCAAGAAAAAACTTGATGTGGATTTCAAAAAATACAAGATACTGGGTGCCTGCAACCCCCATTACGCCTATAAAGCCTTTCAGAGTGAAGATAAAATCGGGGCTTTTTTACCTTGTAATGTTTTGGTTGAAGAACATGAAAATGGCGATGTGGAAATAACGGCCGTTGATCCCATTGCCATGATGAGCTCCATCGACAATAAAGACCTTGGACCCATCGCATCAGAAATACGGGGAAGACTGCAAAAAGTAATTGAAAATACAGGCAGATGACCCCATCACATTTTTTTATCATCATTAAATGAGTCCACTCCGAAAACATGTTTACGGTACATTGACTTCGACGAGCTTTCGGTTCGTGTAATTTGTGGATAATAACCTTTTTGCAGTGGACTCTTCAATCAATCTTTTCGAAAGGGCAAAAACAATGAACAAGAGAAAACAAAACAAAAATCTGATGCTTTTTCCGGGAGTTATATTTCTTTTGGTATGGATACCGGGAGTATTTTTTCAGGTTAATGCACAGATACGAGTAACAGAAAAAGTAATTGAAAGTAATATCAGCAGCGAACTGGCAGACTTTCGCATTGTACAGGTTGTGGAAGGACTGGAGCATCCCTGGGCAGTTTCCTGGTTACCCGATGGTCGTATGATCGTAACCGAACGCCCCGGAAGAATGCAACTGATAGACGGTAACACAGTGACCCAACTGAAGAATCTTCCCCCTATACATTACCAGGAAGATCAGCGAACCGCTCCACAAGGGGGAAGCCAGGCAGGCCTGTTGGATGTTGTGGTACACCCCGACTATGAAAATAATGGTTGGATATACTTTACCTATTCCAGCCCGGGCGATGCCGATGGTGTCAATGCCAGAAGAGCAACCGGTACTGCTCTTGCCAGAGCAAAACTTAACAGCGATGCCACCGATTTCACCGATCTGGAAACTCTTTACACGCTCATGCCCAGAACTCAACCCGGCCGGCATTATGGATCCAGAATCGTATTTCCCGGAGATGGCACAGTGATGTTTTCCATCGGTGACAGAGGACTCAGATACCCTGCCCAGCAACTAACAAATCCTGCGGGTTCCATTATCAGACTCAAAGAAGATGGCGGTGCACCTTTGGATAATCCTTTTGTGAATGTATTTCCCGGAAATTTAAGACCTGAGATCTATAGTTTCGGACACAGGAACAACCAGGGACTGGCGCAAAATCCATTAACCGGAGAGATATGGGCAACCGACCACGGCCCCAACGGTGGGGATCAACTTTACCAGATCGAAAAAGGAAACAACCATGGATGGCCCAATGTAGCATTTGGAAAAGAGTATTCTACCAGTGAGCATATCGGAATTGGAGATGAAGCACCGGGTGTAAAAAAACCTGCCTGGGTCTGGGAGAACTCTATGGCGCCATCAGGACTGACTTTCTATAACGGAGAACCTTTTGAAGAATGGAACGGACATTTACTGGCGGGTTCGCTTATCCGGGAAGAGTTTTACAGAATCGTACTCGAATACGGCAAAGTTACCCACAAAGAAACACTCATTACCGGAAAAACAGGACGTATAAGAGACATCAGACAAGGCCCCGATGGTTATGTTTACATTGCTACAGACGAGACCAACGGAGGCATTTACAGACTTGAACCCATCAAATAAATTCCGGTTTATTGATGAATCAATTCACTGAACAACCACCCACTGAATCGAAACCGGTTTTGCTGGGTGGTTTTTTTGTTTATCATTTTAATAAAATAGTTCATTTTCGTTTCTTTTTTATCTCTTTTATTTCAATAGTTTTATTTTGCAAGAAAAAATAAATTTTGGAAACATGAGAACCCTGATACGATTTTTAATTCCGCTTGCCATCTTTCTTCTTTCCAATTTTCTGCAGTTTGGCATCCGGCAGTTTGATGTTTTTAATGAAAACACGTTGTACTGGTTTGGAAAAACAGGCCAGATTCTCCTGGTACTGAGTATTGCCTGGGGACTGATCGTATTGATCAGGATAGGAAAATGGCGTCTGCTGAGGATCTACGATATCTCCCTTGAAGATAATCTAAAGGAGCGAAAGGTTTACACACAATTCAATATTCTTGAAAAAGTAATTGTTTTTCTGGTTATTCTTATTGCGTTGGGTGTAGCTTTGATGCTATTCGAACAAGTAAGAAATGTGGGGGTCAGTTTATTTGCTTCTGCAGGAATTGCAGGACTGATACTGGGTTTTGCTGCTCAAAAAGCACTGGGCACTATTCTTGCCGGATTGCAGATCGCCGTTACACAACCCATCCGCCTGGAAGACGTTGTGATCGTAGAAAATGAATGGGGATGGATAGAAGAAATTAACCTTACCTATGTGGTTATCAGAATATGGGATAAAAGGAGATTGGTGGTTCCCACAACCTATTTTCTGGAAAAACCATTTCAAAACTGGACCCGAACATCTGCAGAAATATTGGGCACAGTTTTTATTTATACAGACTATACAATGCCATTTGAACCCTTGCGAAAGGAACTGACCAGGATTCTGAAATCATCAAAAGACTGGAAAGGAAATGTAAATGTTTTGCAAATAACCGATGCCAAAGAGCATACGGTTGAGATACGCGCCCTGATGGATGCCGACACCAGTCCGAAAGCATGGGATCTGAGGGTGTTTGTTCGTGAAAAACTGATTGAATTTATTCAGAAAGAATACCCGCAATGCTTGCCCAGAACAAGGGTATTGATGGATAAAAATACGCAGTGACAATACCTCTGAATTCTGATTCACCTCAAATCAAAGTCCGTGCTCAGTGATCACATTCAACAAACGCGTGATTTTCCTCCTCATCTGAAAAGTTGATCCGGTGTAATTATTCACGATAATGGTAAAAGCAACCAGATCGCCCCCGGGGTCATTTGTATATCCTGTATAGGCCCACACATGCCCCAAATAACCGCTCTTTGCTCTGAGCAGACCTTCCGAAGGAGTGCCCCTGAACAATCTCGCCAGAGATCCACTGCGGCCGGCAACTGGCAAACCCTGCCGGATAGACTCGTAAATCTCCTTGTTTTGGGATGCCAGTACCAGAATTTCGGTCAATTGAGAAACGGTAATAATATTAAAAGGTGATAATCCGCTGCCATCATGTATCCGCATTCCTTTCGTGTCAATACCATTTTCCTGCCAGAATTCTTCGACCACATCTGCTGCCGATTCAAAACTCCCTTCACCTTCGATCTTCTTACCCAGGGTTTTAAAAAGGTTTTCTGCATACGAATTCATGCTCTCCAAATTGGTGCGTGATACGATATCGATCAATGGAGGGGATAACCATCTGCCCAATACAATCCTGCCAGCATCAGTCGATAGTTGGGGGTAGGTTTGATGTGTAAAAACATTACCTTGTATTTGTATTTGATTTTTTTCAAGAAAACTTTTGAAAGCAGAAGCAGCAAAAAATCCCGGATCGGGCATCGATCCTCTCACTGCAAAACCATCCTCACCCAAGGGTACCGTACCGGTCAGCCATCTTTGTCTTTGACCAGGTACCCCAAAAATATACACCTGGTCTCCCGAACCACGCGCCCCGGTGGTAACATGGTTCACAAACTCCATCCCATCAACAGGCGGGCGGGTAGAAAGAACCTCTGCCGGATCACCTTCCCTGCTTCCCGGTCTGAAAAAAACCGTATACATATTTTCATGTACCGAAAGTGCGTGCGAACCGGCACCATAATAATTTCCAATATCTTCCCAGTTCCATTTACGTGGAATCATATGA
Source organism: uncultured Bacteroidales bacterium (assembly GCA_964390665.1). GTDB lineage: Bacteria > Bacteroidota > Bacteroidia > Bacteroidales > UBA7960 > SKVR01. The sequence goes on from CAYMLS010000029.1 coordinate 18,200, forward strand.
TCATCAAAAAAAGACCCATCGGCAACAATATTACCTTCTATGCTTTGGATGCCCACTCTTTTGATATCTTCCAACCATTTGCTGAAAACAACCTCTGTTGACAGAGAGTCGCTCATCTGAACAGCACCAAAAGCAGGATCACCCATACCTTTGATGATCAGGTCTCCTTTCAGGGTATTCCCGTCGAGGGTTCCGGAATATTGCAAAAGGGTTTCAAAACGGTATTCGCTTCCCAGAACAAAAAGGGCAGTAAGTGTGGTAATGACCTTTTGTGTGGAGGCAGGTGTGAGCGAAAGGTCGGGATGGAAAGATACCTTCCTTTCTGGATGCGCGGTGCTGGATGCCATAAAACCCCATGAAGCATGCTTTAATTGCTCATCACTGGCAAATTGTTCCAATGCCCTGATCAATTTCTGATTGCTCTGAGCACAAAGATCAGAAACCCCGGCAAAAAACAAAAGCAGTAAAAGCAAAATAAAGGACTGGATAAATTTCATGGTTACCTTCCAAATACACTGAGTTTTATATAATCACCAGGATTTTTTTTGATCTCTTCAAGCAATTCTTCCAATTGCCTGGATGATGAGGTGAGATTATTATAAAGCTCCTCATCATTGATCAATAAACCTGCTGTGCCTTCACCGTTATTGATTTTTTCAAGAATCTCACTCATTGAGGTAAGACTTTCTTCTGCCCTGATCAGTGTTTGGGTTAAATTGGCCGCAGCAATGCTGTCAGAAATACTGGAAAAATTTTGCATAACATTGGTCAGGAGTTCATTATTATCTCTCAGATTTTCTGTAATAGATTCGGTATTAGACATGATATTACGGATCCGGGTTGTTTCTTCTTCAAGCGTGTTGTCAAGGCGCATGGTAGAAGACTCTACTGTATACAAAGTATTTTGAATGCTTTCGAAACTCTGAACGATATTCGACCGTGTATTTTCATTAAAAATGGACTGGAAAATAACCATGACCGAATCAATTTGCACAAAAAGATCTTCGGCACGCTGCTGAATGGGCAGCACAAGCTGACTTACCTCTTCCTGAATGGATGTTTGTTGTTTTGATGGCAAGGTATCGCCACTTTGAAGGTAATTGTCCGAATCTCCCAGTTCAAGAATGATCTCGCGGGTTCCGGTCAGGCTCATGCCTGTAATCACAGAATAAGAATCATCCGGTATAAGGATATCTTTCCTGACAATACTTTCTACCAATATTCGCCCTGATTGATCAGGCATAAAGGAGATGTTTTTCACCTGACCGATATTTACACCATTGAGCGATACCGGATTCGATTCGATCAATCCTGTTACATCTTCATAAACAGCATAATAAACGATCTGTTTAGAAAAGATATCTTCTCCCTTTAAATAATTCAAACCCCAGATGAAAAGCAGGAGAGAAAGCGTAGCAACTACCCCGATCTTGATTTCTCTTTTTATTTGCAAAATAATGATTTTAAAAAAGTTAGAAAATTATTTCATTTCGGTTGATTCCCTTATCAAACGCATGGCTTCTGCCGGTGTGATGCGTTCATTGTTCTTAAAAGCAACCACAAAAGCATCCGTAAATCCTTTTTCATGAAGTTCCTTTTGTATTTGAGAAGCTGCTTCCAGTGTTGTTTCATTTCCTATGGTGTATTTGTATAATCCCTGGTGAACATAATAGCTGACCCCTTCCAGATCACTAAAAAAGGGGTCATCAGGTTGTTTTTCTGCGGAAGCGGTTGCAAACTGTACCCTGAAACTAATGACAGGATTCCGGGATAATTGGACATCATCCTCCGAAGGAGAAGTATCTTTTCCTGTATGCTCAGTTTCATTTTCAGGAGAAACAGGGTTTGTTGTTTGCTCCTCTGTAACTTCCTGCAATTGTTCCTGCGTTTGGGTGTTGCTTTGCGAGGGTGTTGCTGGTAAATGATTTCCGTTGTTGTAAACCAACATTCTTGAGGCCATTTGATCCTGTGTGGTTTTGTAATCTCTGAAAGCCCTGAAAACCGCCGATGCGATATAAGACTGGCCTCTGTCTGACATTAAATATTCTTCTTCTCTTTTGTTGCTCAAAAACCCGGCTTCTACCAAAATACCCGGCATTGTTACACGATACAATACAATAAATCCGGCTTGTTTAACACCACGATCAACACGCATGGCTCTTTCCCTGAACTGATCCTGCACGAGGGAAGCAATTTTCAAACTCTGATTCAAATGGGTATTTTGAAACATGTTGAAAATAATGTTAGACTCTTCACTATTGGGGTCATACCCATCATATGTTTCAAGATAATCTTCCTCATACAAAATGGAAGCATTCTCTTTCTTGGCAACTGCAAGATTCTCCTGACTTTTGTGCAATCCCATCACAAAAGTTTCAGATCCGTAGGCGCGGGAAGAAGGACTGGCATTGCAATGGAGAGAAATAAACAGATCTGCCTTGTTTTCGTTGGCGATCTGCGCTCGCCGGTGAAGTTCAACAAACTCGTCGGTGGTGCGTGTATAAATCACCTCCACATCGTCAAAATGTTCTTCAATGTATCCACCCAGTTTCAAAGCAATGGAGAGAACAATATCCTTCTCCTTTGCTCTGGATCCTACCGCTCCCGGATCTTTTCCACCATGCCCGGGATCAATAACCACTTTTCTTACGAAACCATAGCGATCGGCATGCACATGCTGCCAGGCAGATAAGACCAAAATCAGAATACCAAAAATTATAATCTTTCGTTTCACTTATTATTGAAGGTTTTTTTATAGTTTTGCCCTGTTTTTATCGATCTGTTTTAATTTCTCAAGGTTATTTTTAAAGCTTTAAAAAAGATGTTGTTCTTTTTGATCATAAGCACTGAATAAACAGGTACAATAGATCAGACACCCATTTGTTCAAAAAAATAATCAAGACAATTAAATTTTACATCCCTGAAAACAATACCAGCATAAGTTCATTGCCAACAACGTAAATTTTCATCCTGAGAGAACAGGTTGTTCGTAGTATGATTGAACAAAACTATGTAAAGATACAAAATATCAGGATGCATACTCAAACGGATAAAATTAACTATGAATTAGTACGTTTTCAGGTCATATATATTGTACAAAAATAATATTAAATAAAATTGCGTACAAACTTAATATCTAAGTTTTTAATAATCTTTTCAGGTTGTTTTTTGTTCCTTGGTAATCAATGGGTTCATGCCTTTGAATTACAGTTAATGGAAAAGAATCTGATCATCGACTCTGTTGCACCCGAAGAAACAGATCCTCCCCTTGCACCTCCTGCCGAATTTGTGCCACAACCTGATGATACCCTCAACTTTTCTGATCCTGCAGATATCAACTCCCGCTCTCCTGAAGATACCATAGCAAGAGAGCCTCAGCGTCAGACTGGATCGGCTGTTATTCTTGAAACAAAAGTTGATTACTCGGCTGTTGACTCCATCCCTTTCGATATCAAAAACCAGGTTATCCACCTTTACGGAGATGCAGATCTTCAATATGGCAACATACACCTTACGGCGGCATACATCAATATCGACTTCAAAAACAATGAACTTTATGCCACCGGAATGCCCGACTCTACCGGCACCATAACTGGTAATCCGATTTTTGAAGATGGCGAGGAAAATTTTGAATCTATAGAGATCAGATACAACTTTGAAACAAAAAAAGGGCGCACAACAAGCGTTATGACCGAGGAAGCGGAGGGTTTTATGCATGGTGATGTGGTAAAAATGATGCCGGATAAAGAAATTCATGTAGGCAGTGGCAAATTTACAACCTGCGACAACCCCGAACCTCATTTTCACATTGCCTTCAGAAAAGCCAAGATCATTCCCAATGATAAGATCATTACAAGCATTGCCTTCCTTACCATAGAGGGAGTAAAAACACCTCTGTTCGTCCCTTTTGGTTTTTTTCCCAACAAAAGAGGGCAGGCATCGGGTATTCTGATGCCTTCCTACGGAGAAACCAACAACAGAGGATTTTACCTTGAAAATGGTGGTTTTTACTGGGGCATCAACGACTATATGGATCTTTCCCTCAGGGGCGATATTTATTCAAGAGGAAGTTGGGCAGCAAGGGTCGGTTCCAACTACCGGAAAAGATACAGATACAGCGGTAGTATAAACCTGAATTATGCCATCAACATCCTGGGAGAAAGAGATCTGCCCGGTTATGAGAGAAACCGTGACTTCCGGGTGCAATGGAGCCATAGCCAAGACCCAAAAGCAAGACCCAACAGCGTATTCCGGGCCAATGTAAATGCAGGTAGTAGTTCGTTTAACCGGTTCAATCCCACTACAAGCAATGATTATCTGTCAAACACATTTTCTTCCAACATCAGTTACTCTGCCAATTGGGCCAGCAGATACAACCTTTCCATCAACATGAGGCACAGCCAAAACACCATTACTCAAAAAGTGGATATGAGTTTACCTGAAATGGCATTCAGTGTGTCCAGATTTTACCCCCTTCGAAGAAAAAACCCGGAAGGAAAACTCAGATGGTACGAAGAGATCACCATGAATTATAACATGAATGCCAGCAACCAGATATCAACCACCGAAGAAGACCTTTTCACCAACGCCATGTTTAGCAACATGAAAAACGGTGTGCAACACAGCATACCCATCAGTCACAGTTTCCGCGTTTTAAAACATTTCAACCTGAGCAACAGCATCAACTACAACGAAAGATGGTATTTCCAAAAAGTAGAACAACGTTGGGAAGATGATGAAACCAATGGAGAGATACCTCCCGGAGAAAATATTCCCGGACAAGTAGTCAGAGACACCGTGCCAGGATTTTATGCTGTTCGCGATTTTAATTACAGTGCTTCCCTCAACACAAAGATCTTTGGTATGGTTCAACTCAGGAAGGGGCCGGTAAAAGCAGTAAGGCATGTTATTACTCCCAATCTGGGGTTTTCTTTCCGACCCGATTTTGCTGACGATTTTTGGGGATACTATGGCAGCTATCAGAATCCAAACCTTGATGAACCCACAGAATACTCCCTTTTTGAGGGCGCCAGGTATGGCACTCCTTCCTCGGGCAGATCAGGATCGATCAACTTCTCGATGACAAACAACCTGGAAATGAAAGTGAAAAGCAAAAAAGATACAGTAAATGGCGAACGGAAAGTTGCCCTGATCGATAACCTTACCCTGTCAACAGGATATGATCTGGCAAGAGATTCACTCAACATGAGCGATGTGAGAATAAGCGGACGAACCCGCCTTTTCGGACAATTTGACCTGACCTATTCAAGTTCTTGGACCCCATATGTAATCGATTCCACCACCAACCGCCCCATCAATACATTTTTATGGGAGAAAGAAAAAAAGTTCCTTCAGATGAGAAATTCTTCCTGGAATATCAACCTGAATTACAGCCTGAGCTCAGATAAACAACCCTCCTCCGGTTCCGGGGGAAGAGGTGGCGCAGGACAAAGGGATGGCGGGATGCAAGCAGGAGGCCTTCCTTTTGGTTCTGAAGAAGATCCTGACCCGGATGCAACCGCCGAGCAGGAAGAGGCACCCGTTCAACCTGAGGATCAAGGGTTGGACCTTACCATACCATGGTCATTCAGATTATCTTATTCGTTTAATTACAACGCTACTTCCAATTTCAGAACCATGGAAACAGACAGACGCTATCTGCAAAATCTTAATTTTTCAGGAGATGTCAATCTTACACCCAACTGGCGGATTGGAGTCAGCAGCGGATATAATTTTGAGGAAAAGAAAATAACCTATACTTCTGTGGATATATACAGAGACCTTCATTGCTGGGAACTCACCGTTAACTGGATACCTTTCGGCTTCAGGCAAAGCTATAACATGACTTTGAGGGTAAAATCTGCCGTGTTACAGGACTTGAAACTTACACGCAGAACCCATCATCTCGACAGAGCTTTTCAGTAAAGAAGACAAGAACATGAGATTATTTTTAAAAGTTCAAAGATTTTGATTTATTTTTGCGTGTCGGAATATGATCCGCTTTGGTAA
>CAYMLS010000029.1:24218-25635 GCA_964390665.1 uncultured Bacteroidales bacterium
ATTTCCCAACCATAACAAAGTTGGATATGAACAATATAAAGAGAAAATCATTTTTTTACAATGTTTTTTAAGAAATAATTAGTGGTTTTAAAAAAAAAATTGAATATTTGCATTTTGTTAGAACAGATCATCCTGATTTCATACTTGCGATCTTTCAAAGCACTTTCAATCTGCTTTGTATGATAAAACACAGGATGAAAACGCACAAGAAAAAACCTTCAGTTTTTTAAACCATTGAATATTTATAATCCTGCATATAAATAATAAAAAGTAACATCTAAATCAATCCATTAAAAAAAAAACAATACAATGAAAACAGTTATTCAGATTGTGCTACCCCTTGTTATCGTTGTTCTGGGTTATTTCATTTACGAAAGCGTAATGGAACCTGTAAGATTCAAGCAAGAAGTTAAAGACCGTGAGTCTGTTATTATACAGAGACTAAAAGATATAAGACAGGTACAGGTAGCACATCGCTCAAGATATAATGCATTTGCCAATGACCTTGATTCATTGATTCTCTTTTACAAAACCGATTCCTTACCGGTAATTCGCGCCATCGGAACCGTACCCGACAGCTTAACCGAAAACCAGGCCGTTGAAATGGGAATTGTACAGCGTGATACTGCATGGGTTAACACCACCGACAGCTTGCTGTCAAAAGCCCGCTACCCCGTCGACTCTCTTCCCTACGTACCTTTTACCGGTGGAAAAAGATTTGAAATGCAAGCTGGCAAAATTGAAAGAGGATTGGTAGAATTGCCTGTATTTGAAGCCGTTGCACATCCACAGGATTACCTCAAAGATATTGACAGGTGGAGGGTTTACTATACAGGCAACCTCGAGGATGGACTGAAAGTAGGATCCATGATCGAAGCATCTACTGACGGTAACTGGGAGTAGTTTTTGATCTCCTCCCTTGTTCTTTTCTTTTTCTAAATTTAATTCATTTGCCATGCCCGATCATGTGAAAGAACTGCTTAGCATTCAACAAACCCATGGCGACGAATCAGAATCGAATGACCTGACTAAAAATTTTTTATCCATCGAGCTTTCGCCCGGTGGTTTTTCTTATTGTGTGCTCAATACGCAAAAATTTAAATACACAACCCTCGAGTCATTCAAATTTGAAAATATAAAATCATTCGACAGTTTATCTGAATCGCTCGAAGAAATTGTAAAATCAAGAAAATCCCTTACACATACTTACCAAAGGATCAGCCTTGTTTTCAGTCATCCTGACTCAACACTCATTCCGGCGCACCTTTTTTCTTATTCCGAAAAAAATCAATACCTCGGATTTCATACATACCCTGATAGCGAAAATGAAATAAGGGTTGATAAATTGAATAATCTTTCTGCTTATTCCGTTTATTCCTTTCCTAAAATACTCAGCCAGAAAATTAATTTTCTTTTC
>CAYMLS010000030.1:0-25448 GCA_964390665.1 uncultured Bacteroidales bacterium
TCCGTTATATAGATCATTTCAGGAATGAAATTAAACATCCGGTGCACCAGGTCGCCATATCTCAAGGTTTCTTTTTTCGCCTGGAGAACAGAAAACTCTGCCATATTCAGAAAACCCATGCTTAAATATTCAAGATTATCCTTTTCATCTTGTTTGCCCTGAGAAGGGATCAAACGAACAGCCATTTTTTTGATCAGATCAATGAACCCGATCAAAAGCAAAGTATTCAAAATATTAAAAGAACTATGAAAAATTGAAATACCCAGAGGAATCATAGATGGATCATCGAAAGGGGAGTTGAACCCCATAGATACGATAGCATCGGCGATCAGGTTCAATGCGAATGAATAAAAAAACAGCATCCATATAACCCCCAACACGTTGAACAAGGTATGCGAAACGGCAGCTCTTTTAGCATTTACATTACCTACCAGAGCAGCCAAATTTGCCGTAATGGTTGTACCAATGTTTTCACCCAAAACTATAATGGCGCCATGCTCAAATCCTATCCATCCATTATTGCACATAACCAATGTCAGGGCAATGGTAGCACTGGAAGACTGCAGAACGGTGGTTAGAAAAATACCAATAAATAAAAAAATAAGTGTACTGAGCGGCCCAAAATCTGTGAGGTCCTGCAGAAGACTGAATATTTCGGGATTAGATTGCCAATCGGGGACAGAATCTTTCAGCAAACCCCACCCTAAAAACAGCAAGGCAAAGCCAAGCAAGGTTTCTCCCAATGAATTCAATCTCTCTCTGGAGAAATACAACAAAGGAAAACCAATAGCAATGATAGGCAAAGAGAGCCCTGAAATATTAAATTTAAATCCAAGAACAGAAACCAGCCACGCAGTGATCGTGGTTCCGATGTTGGCCCCCATGATCACCCCGATGGATTGTGAGAGATTAAGCAGACCTGCATTAACAAAACCCACAATCATGACAGTGGTGGCAGAAGAACTCTGAACCAGTGCAGTAACAACAAATCCGGTCAATACCCCAAAAAATCGGTTGGTGGTCATTACCCTGAAAATGTTTCTTAGATTATCCCCGGCAAATTTCTGAATACCCTGGCTCATAACCTTCATACCATAAAGGAATAAAGACAATGAACCTAATATAGTAAGAATTTGCAGTAATCCAAACATCATAATGACCTGAATGATGGCAAGATAAAACAAGCCAACGAATAATTTCTTTCGTAAAAAATAAATATACAACCCTTATTGAGTTGTACGCTTTTCTTTAGAAATGATTTTTTAATGTAAAATCTCTGTGTGATTTCAAAACATTTATCGTATGCAGAAGTATGTTTTTGGTTTCTGTGAGAAGATTAAAAACCACCATGCTATTACGGGTTCCCACTTTATCTTCTTTTATAAGTTTTATCTGAAATACTTTTATTTGTTCTATATCATCGAGTAATTCACTATTGTATTTGATCAGATCTGGTAATTTATCATATTTTTTTTCTTTCAACACAAGGATCGTCTCCTGGAAAAAACTTGTGAACTTCCCGGAAAGTTGCTCAAACTTTTGCTCCTGGTTTTCATTAAATGCAGGATGATTATTATCAATGTGCTCGTATATAGGTTCTATGATAAAGTTCATACAATGAGCGATCTCTCTCAGGTAATCGAGAACCTGAACATAATGATGCCCCGTCCCAATGGAATCATGTTGAAGTTTTTTAAGCGTCACATATACATCTTTCTTTAATGTTTTGCTGTAATTGTTGAGCTCCTGAACTTTTTTGCGGTTTTTCTTCAGCTTTTTCCGATGCTCTTTCATGAAATTGGCAATGATGTCCCCATAGAGTTTTCCAACCCTTTCCAGGGTATAAACAATATTATCCTTGCACTCATTCATAACGCTTCTCTCATCCCACTCTTTGGTAAGTTTATCTTCTTCTTTCTTTTTGTCCTCACTTCTTTTCTTATGAATAAAATGCGTTCTAACAAGGAAGAAAAACGCTAACAACAAAGCCAGAACACCTGCTACAACGCCACCCCAACTGATAAAGAGGGCAAATAAAAACGCCACTGAAAAAGCGGAAAATGCAGTAAAAAACCATCCACCAATTACAGTGAGTACGCCGGTAATCCGGTACACGGCACTCTCCCGGCCCCATGCACGATCAGCCAAAGATGTACCCATGGCCACCATAAAAGTTACATAAGTAGTTGATAAAGGTAGTTTAAGAGATGTAGCAAAAGAAATAAGGATACTCGCAATAAACATATTTACAGATGCTCTCAACTGATCAAAATGAGCCACTTCTTTTACACTTTTATTCTTATTGTCAGGCAGTCGAAAACGTCGGTCTAAAAAGGAGAATAAACCAGCAGGCAGTATTTTCTGCAAAAAATTACCCAGATCAATGGATTTTCTTACCACTGTTCTGGCAAAGACAGATGAGGAAAAACGCTCATAACCCTCATCCTGCCTGGCAAGATCAACTTCAGTTTGGGTAACAGACCTGGCTTTCCTGGAAAAGAACAGTGCCAGAATCATAATAATACCAGCAATTAAAAGGAAAACAGTAGGGGTTTGAACAGGATCCAACAAAGATTCCATCGTGTAGGTGTTAGGATCAATGGAAGGATCCTGAATAAAATGCATATAGGAATCGTATCCGGCAAGTGGTACTCCGATAAAATTCACCAGGTCGTTTCCGGCAAATGCCATAGCAATAGAAAAAGTACCAATCAGCACAATAACTTTGAAAATATTGACTTTAAAAACAGAAATAAGAATCTGAGAGAAAACTCCGAAGGTAATGAAACTTACCGTTAGTATGAGCAAGGTGTTGTTCATGATCCATGAAGCAACCTCAGGTGTCATAAAAGATGCACCTTTGGCACCTTTTACAAGTATAAAATGGATGATTGCAGTAATGGCTATACTGCCCCAAATGGCACCAAAATAAGGCATGCTTTTCAGGTAATTAAAGGTAAAAAGCATTCTGGAGAAAAACTGCACAATGGCACCAACCGTAAATGCAATGACCACCGAAAGGAGGATACCAGAAATAATGGTAAGTGCGCGTGCTGAATTGATATAGGCATTTAATCCTTCGGCACCTTCCGGGGAAACCAATACCTTGAACAAAGCAACGGCAACGGCAGCACCCAATAATTCAAATACAATTGATACGGTGGTGGAAGTAGGTAACCCAAAAGTATTAAAAGCATCGAGCAGAATGATATCGGTTATCATAACTGCAAGAAACAGGATCATGATCTCATTGAAATAAAACTTATCTGGAAAGAAAACACCACTTCTTGCAACTTCCATCATGCCACTTGAAAATGTGGCACCTACCAAAACTCCGGCGGCAGCTATGCCCATGATGACTTTGAATGATGCTACCTTAGATCCAATAGCAGAGTTTAAAAAGTTTACAGCATCATTTCCTACCCCTACAACAATATCCGATATGGCAAGAATAAACAGGGCAATAACGAAAAATAAATAAATGTTTTCCATGAAAGTGGTTTGTTAATCTTAAAACAAAAATCAAAATTAGTCACTCAAAACCGATACAATTTTGCTTGTAGTTTAATTTTATGTTAACATAAGGTTAACCTGTTAAATTTTGACAATCTTAGATGAAAATCTTTCGCCAGACGGGAATATGATCGTTAAAACATAAAAACCTTTTTGCAATGAGGTCACATCAGCATTGTACTCGATAGCACTATCATTCATCATGATGATATCATCATAAACAATTTTTCCTTCCACTGAATGTAATAAAATAGATACTTCTCCAGGAAACCCGGAAGGAAAAGAAATATTGAGTTGGCCGGAGACAGGGTTTTGAATTTTCACATTTGAATAAGTGTTTTCCTTCATTTCCCTTGTGGAAGTATTGTGCGTTGTGGCAAGGCTTAGAACCACGGGCAAATGGTCAGAAACATTATACAAAGCAGCAAGTATTTCCACTGGTTCGCTGTAATTTGCAGGAGAAAGAAGCGATTGATTGAAGCGGTTACCATCTTGCCCGGGAGCAAAATAAGAGTCTTCAACATATTGCAGTCCTGAACGCCCCTCCCAGATATCGGAGTTTACAAGAATAAAATCAAAGCGGTCGTCCATCCCACCACCCGAAAAGCATGGATGACTGGAAGAGCGTGTACTTTGCGTGTGGTAAGAACTCATGCTTTCATTATTATGCCAGGTACCAACAGCGTCTACAGGATCATGAAACCTGAAATCATAATCAGGGTAACTGACAAGTTTTTGAAACGCATCTTCATAGGAGGATCGCATGTTGAAATCTCCCATGAAAACAACATTTTCAGTAACATCAAAATTTGTCAGATAATTCATTACACCATTGATCATGCTGCTGCGCGTTTGTTGATCTTCGCTATCACTGCCCGCTTTCAGATGCGCTACAATGCAATGCAAAAACAAAGTATCCTGGGTTTGTGCAAGATCTTCGCTTTTATAATACAATTTATACAAATTAATATCCCGAACAAGGGTACTTACAACGACCTGATCAACCAACCCAAATTTTCGGGAGTCATAAAAAAAACCGTTTGCAAACCAACCATTACTTGAATTGGTATAATCAGCATGTTGATAATAATCAACGCCTTCCACATTTAGTGCATTGTCTTTAAGCAGCGTAAGGTTTTCGGCACCTTTTCCCAACTCATTTACCGTGAAAATATCAGGATTGTAATATTGAAGGATTGTTTTCAGTTTTTGATTTTTTTCATCAACATCGTTATTTTGTTCGGTACAAAAATCAGTATAAAAACCGTAAAAAAGTAAATTATAATGCATGATCTTAAAAGTATCCTGAGCAGATACAGATGTGGCAATATAAAACAGAAAAAAAGAGAGTACTCTCCGAAGCAATACATTCATATTTCAACAAGTTGCATTATAAAAACTATATTTATTAATCTGAAAAATAATTAGTGTATGCATAAAAAGGTTGAGTGCGAGGCGGGCGATGACTAAAAAACACGAAACCCGTTAAAATAAACGAGATGACTGTTCTGAAGGCGATCCCAACACAGCAATTGGCGTTTTATTGCAAGCACCGGATGACAAAATAAATGAAACACTTGATGTAAAAGCAAACAAATATTTGAAGTCAGAAACAAAGGGGAAACATGTTTTACATGTATCCCCTTTCTTCAGTATGTAAATACAATAATTTTATTGTATCTTTTTTTTTCTGAATAATACCAATACCTCAGCAAAATTGCTAACAATAGTTTAATTGCAAACAACTTTTATTTACTCAGCAATCAATTACTCAGTTAGAAATTTTGGTTTACAAAACTGTTATATTAAAAATAACAGTAGATTATTTTTTGTAAAATTTGAAATTTTTACCGAGGTAACGTGCAGTGTCACCCAACATTTCTTCAATGCGAAGCAGTTGGTTATACTTAGCGATCCTGTCGGAGCGACTTGCAGAACCCGTTTTGATCTGACCAGTACCGAGTGCTACCGCCAAATCAGCAATGGTAGTATCTTCAGTTTCTCCTGAACGGTGGCTCATTACAGAAGTATAAGAATTTTCGGTAGCCAGATTTACGGCACTGATGGTTTCCGTTAAAGAACCAATTTGGTTTACTTTAACAAGGATGGAGTTTGCCACATCAGAATCAATACCTTTTTGCAATCTGTTTACATTGGTTACAAAAAGGTCATCACCTACGATCTGAATTTTGTCTCCGAGTTTTTTGGTCATCATGGCCCAACCATCCCAATCATCTTCACCCATACCGTCTTCGATGGAAATAATAGGATATTTATTCACCCATTCTGCCCAATAGTCAACCATTTGAGAAGGGGTAAGCTTATCGCCACTTGATTTATGCAAATGATAAACATTTTCTTCAGGAAGGTAGTATTCTGAAGATGCAGGGTCAAGGGCAATAAAGATCTCTTCACCTGGTTTATAACCGGCTTTTTCGATTGCTTCCAACACAACGCTGATAGCTTCTTCATTAGACTTCAGATTGGGAGCAAAACCACCTTCATCACCAACATTGGTTGAATATCCTTGTTTTTTCAGTACAGATTTCAGATGATGGAATATTTCAGCACCCATTTTCAAAGCATGACTAAAAGATTCAGCACCAACAGGCATTACCATGAATTCCTGAAAATCGATGCTGTTATCAGCATGTGAACCACCATTAAGAATATTCATCATGGGGATGGGCAGCAGGTTTGCATTAACGCCACCAACATATCTGAAAAGGGGTTGATTCGTTTCCTGCGCAGCGGCATGGGCAACAGCCATAGAAACACCCAAAATAGCGTTTGCACCTAAATTCCCTTTATTGGGAGTACCATCAAGCGCAATCATTTTTTGATCAATCAAAGTCTGGTCAGTCACATACAAACCTTCGAGTTCTTTACTCAAAACGTTATTTACATTGCTAACCGCTTTCAGTACACCTTTCCCCATGTAGTTCACTTTATCACCATCTCTTAATTCCACCGCTTCGTGAACGCCTGTAGAAGCACCGGATGGCACTGCTGCGCGCCCAAGGAATCCGTTTTCTGTTAAAACATCAACCTCAACGGTTGGGTTTCCTCTTGAATCGAGTATTTGCCGGGCATGAACATTTAAAATTGCACTCATAGTTTTTCTTTTTAAGTTTTTAATTTGTTGAATTATAAATTGTTTTGCTTATTAGGGTTAACCTCTGAAAATATAAAAGGAGGACAAAGATTTTACAACTCTTTATCCTCCTTTTTCAATGTTTCACATAAGATGATAATTTTCATTTTCGTTTCAAACTGCAACTGTAATCAATCGACAATTCAAAACATATATCAAATGATCAAATTTTCAAAAGTTATTATTTCTTCTCCTCTTCGGGATCAGTATCAGTTTTGCCTTCTTCCTTTTCTGCTTTGGGTGCATCAGGAGTCTCTGTTGTTTCAGGTTGTTTCTCATCCGTTTCAGAGGGCACCTCTTTATTCTTTATCTCTTCATTCGGAGTATTTTCCGTTACCTGATCAACAGAATTTTGTTCGTCTTCAGGATTATCAGCCTTTTGTTGATCCTGTGCTTTACTTTCAGAAGTATCTCCAGCAGCAGGGGCAGATTTTCTACCACGTCTGCTACGGCGGGTTCTTTTGGTAGTTTCCTCAGTAGTTTTCAACATATTTGAGTTATAATCCACCAATTCAATAAAACACATTTCGGCACCATCACCTTTCCTGAATCCTGTTTTCAGTATTCTGGTATATCCACCAGGTCGGGTAGCGATTTTTTGGGATACTTCTCTAAAAAGTTCGCTAACAGCATTTTTATCCTGAAGATATGAAAAAACGGTTCTTCTGGAATGAGTTGAGTCTTCTTTTGATTTTGTGATCAACGGTTCTACATAAACCCTTAATGCTTTGGCTTTGGCAGTAGTGGTGAAAATTCTTTTTTTAAGAATCAACGAGGCAGCCATATTAGAAAGCATGGCTCTTCTGTGTTGGGCTTTTCTGCCTAAATGATTAAACTTTTTTCTATGTCTCATTGCAACTAATCCTTATCTAATTTGTATTTTGTAAGATTCATGCCAAAACTAAGATTTTTGGACTTAATAAGTTCTTCTAATTCGGTTAATGATTTTTTTCCGAAATTTCTAAATTTAAGCAGGTCATGTTTATTGAGAGAGACCAGATCGGCAAGTGTTTCCACATCAGCAGCTTTAAGGCAATTCAATGCCCTGACACTCAAATCAAGATCAACAAGTTTAGTTTTGAGCAACTGTCTCATGTGCAGAGAAGATTCATCAAACTCTTCACTGGTTGCCTTTTCTTCTCTGTCGAGCGTTATTTTTTCATCAGAGAAGAGCATAAAGTGGAAAATCAATATTTTAGCTGCTTCTTTCAGTGCATCTTTAGGATTTACTGAACCGTCAGTTAACAACTCCATCACAAGTTTCTCGTAGTCGGTTTTTTGTTCAACCCTGTAATTTTCAACATGAAACTTAACATTTTTAATAGGGGTAAAAATCGAATCAATTGCTATTTGCCCTACCACAGGATTAAGAGGTTTGTTTTCTTCTGCCGGTACATATCCTCTGCCCTTCTCAATTGTAAGTTCAATATTTAAATTTACAGAAGGTTCCATATTACAGATCACCACATCTGTATTGATAACCTGGAAACCAGATAAAGCACTATTAAGGTCACCTGATTTGAAAACCTCCTGGCCTGTAATATTGATATTAATTTTTTCGCTGTCCTCTTCCTCTACTTTTCTTTTGAAGCGAACTTTTTTAAGGTTGAGGATAATTTCCGTTACATCTTCAACAACACCTTTAATGGTTGAAAATTCATGTTCCACACCTTCAATGTGAATAGAGGTAACGGCAAAACCTTCAAGAGAGGAAAGTAAAATTCTTCTGAGAGAATTACCAATGGTGATACCATATCCAGGTTCCAGCGGTCTAAACTCGAACTTACCATAACTCCCATCCGATTCAAGCATGATAACCTTATCGGGTTTTTGAAATGCTAATATTGCCATTTATAAAGGGTATTTTAATGTTTTAAAACTCAGTACACTTGTTTTTTGCAGCACAATATCCAACACAATTATTTGGAGTATAATTCCACGATCAATTGCTCTTTGATATTTTCGGGAATGATTTCTCTGTCGGGAGTATTCAGGAATTTTCCAGCCATTTTCTCTTCATCCCATTCGAGCCAATTATAAGTATTCGTCCGGCTTCTGAGAGATTCAGTAATAGCTTCGAGACTTTTTGATTTTTCGCGCACCCCAACAATATCACCAGCACGTAAGGTATAAGAAGGGATGTTAACGATATCACCATTAACGGTAATATGTCTGTGCCCTACGAATTGTCTGGCAGCTCGTCTTGATGGAGCGATTCCCAACCGATAAACAACATTGTCCAGGCGTGATTCCAATAGTTGCAGTAAAATTTCTCCGGTAATACCTTTTTTACGTACAGCTTTTTTAAACAAATTAGAAAATTGTTTTTCGAGCAATCCATAGGTATATTTGGCTTTTTGCTTTTCCTGCAACTGCATACCGTATTCAGATTGTTTTTTTCTTCTTTTATCAGCCCCATGCATCCCCGGAGGATATTTTTTCTTTTCGAATGCTTTATCAGCACCGAAAATAGGGTCTCCAAATTTTCTTGCAATTTTTGACTGAGGTCCTCTGTATCTTGCCATTTTTATATTACTTCTTTATGATAAAACGATGAAATTAATTAAACCCTTCTTCTTTTGGGAGGGCGACATCCATTGTGTGGTAATGGAGTAACATCAACAATCTCCACAACTTCGATACCTGCAGCATGCAAAGTACGAATGGCTGATTCTCTTCCGCTTCCGGGCCCTTTTACGAAAACTTTGACTTTCCTTAATCCTGCATCATAGGCAGATTTTGCAGCATCAGTGGCGGCCAATTGTCCGGCATAGGGAGTATTTTTTTTGCTACCTTTAAAACCCATTTTGCCTGCAGAAGCCCATGAGATCACCTGCCCGTTATTATTGGTT
Source organism: uncultured Bacteroidales bacterium (assembly GCA_964390665.1). Lineage (GTDB taxonomy): Bacteria > Bacteroidota > Bacteroidia > Bacteroidales > UBA7960 > SKVR01. The sequence continues at coordinate 9,520 of CAYMLS010000030.1, forward strand.
AGTGATACAATGATATTATTGAAAGATGCAAAAATATGAGCTTGCCCAATGGGTTCAACCTTAACAATACGCTTTTTCGAACTGCGTGTACCTTTGGTTTGTTTTGCCATAATAAATTAAATTATTGATCTGTTTTTTTCTTGCCGAAACCGCAATTGCCTGACGGTTTCCTTCAACGATTAATTATTTGGTTGCCTTTTTCTTGTTAGCAACAGTTTTTTTCTTTCCTTTGCGGGTTCTTGCATTATTTTTGGTTTTTTGTCCACGAAGAGGTAATCCAATTCTGTGTCGAATCCCTCTGTAACAACCAATATCCATCAAACGTTTAATGTTCATCTGAACTTCAGAACGCAAACCACCCTCCACCTTGTAATTATCATTGATGATATTACGAATGCTGGTAATTTGATCATCGTTCCACTGTTCAACCTTTAAATTAACGTCAACACCGGCTTCCTCAAGTATTTTTTTTGCGGTATTACGCCCGATACCAAAAATGTATGTGAGGGCTATTTCACCTCTTTTTGCTCTGGGAATATCTATTCCTGCTATACGTGCCATATTACTATATAAATAAATTAAAGATTCTTATTAACCCTGGCGTTGTTTAAACTTAGGATTTTTCTTATTTACAATATAAATTCTGCCTTTGCGTCGTACAATTTTACACTCCGCACTTCTCTTTTTAACTGATACTCTTACTTTCATTGTTTTATCTTAAAAGAAATATTAAACTTATAGATTATTTGTATCTGAAGGTAATTCTTCCTTTGGTCAAATCGTATGGCGACATTTCAACTTTTACCTTATCTCCGGGCAAAATTTTAATATAATGCATACGCATTTTGCCTGAGATGTGGGCAGTAATAATGTGTCCGTTCTCCAGTTCAACGCGAAACATAGCATTTCCTAATGATTCCACTACGGTACCGTCTTGCTGTATAGAAGATTGTTTAGCCATATAATACTTGTTATTCAATAATAATTGTACTGTTTTTATTTTGTTTTAAAGCTTCATTCACATACTCAAAAGATGATAAAATATCTGCCTTATCCTTTCTTACTGCGATGGTATGCTCAAAGTGTGCTGATGGCATCCGGTCTTTGGTTCTGATCGTCCATCCATCTTTTTCCTGTATAACAAATCTTTTTCCAAGATTGATCATAGGTTCAATGGCAATCACCAATCCTTTTCTTAACCTTACACCTGATTTCTTTTTTCCAAAGTTAGGCACTTCTGGTGCCTCGTGCAGTTTTTTTCCAACCCCGTGTCCAACCAATTCTCTAACAACACCATAACCATGATTTTCGGCATGTTGCTGAATAGCAAACGAGATATCACCAAGGTTGTTTCCTTCAACGGCTTTTTCAATACCTAACATAAGACATTCGTAGGTTGTTCTCATCAAATGTTTAATGTTTTCATCAATTTCGCCAATTGCGAAAGTGAAAGCAGAATCGCCATAGAATTCATTTTTAAGAACACCACAATCAATGGAAACGATCTCTCCTTCTTTTAATTCCCGGTTACCTGGTATACCATGTACAACCTGATCATTGGGTGAAATGCAAAGTGTTCCTTTAAAACCATGATAGCCTTTAAAACCGGGAACCGCACCATTATCACGAATAAACTCTTCAGCAATCTGATCCAATTCAATGGTTTTGATGCCAGGTTTTATAATTTTAGCAACCTCGCCAAGTGTTTTAGCAACAAGTAAAGAACTTTCGCGTATTAATTCGATTTGATTATCGGACTTGTATTCAATCATTTATAACCTTTTTATCCTGCCATACCCATTGATGATGATCGACCTTTAATCCTTCCGGATTTGGTAAGGCCGTCATAATGCCTCATTAACAAATGACTTTCAATTTGCTGTAATGTATCGAGAACAACACCAACCATAATAAGAAGAGATGTGCCTCCAAAAAACTGTGCAAACTGACCCGTAACACCCATCAAACTAACAATGGCAGGCATGACGGCTACAAAAGCTAAAAACATAGAACCGGGTAAAGTAATTTTAGACATTACATTGTCTATAAATTCAGCAGTCCGCTTTCCAGGTTTAACTCCAGGAATAAAACCACCATTTTTCTTCATATCTTCTGCCATTTGATTAGGATTTACAGTAATAGCAGTGTAAAAATAAGTAAACAAAATGATGAGTATAGCAAAAGTGAAGTTATACCAAAACCCTAAAAAGTTGGAAAATGTAGCAGCAATACCACTCATCGCTTCAGATTCAGCAAATCCGGCAAGGGTAATGGGAATAAACATGATCGCCTGGGCAAAAATGATAGGCATTACACCTGCGGCATTAACCTTTAGAGGGATATATTGTCTGACACCTCCATATTGTTTGTTCCCTACAACCCTTTTGGCAAACTGAACCGGAATACGCCGTGTTCCCTGCACCAATAAAATAGAAAGAACAACCACCAGCATCAGAATAACGATCTCTACAAGGAATACAACTAATCCACCACCTGCTTCCTCCATTCTGGCAACAAATTCAGCACCTAAGGCAAATGGTAAATTGGCGATAATACCAATCATAATTATCAGAGAAATTCCGTTTCCAATACCTTTATCTGTGATCTTTTCACCTAACCACATTACAAACATGGTACCTGATACAAGAATAATGACAGATGAAATCATAAAAAATGTCATGGGTGTACCTTCAACACCATCGAAAGGCGTAATAGCTGATCGGGGTAACTGTGAAGCCAAATTTGCAAGGTAGGCTGGCGCCTGGGCACCAGTAATAATAACTGTTAGGTATCGTGTAATCTGATTGATTTTTTTCCTGCCACTTTCACCTTCCTTTTGCAATTTCTGAAAATAAGGTACAGCAACACCTAATAATTGAATTACAATAGAAGCGCTAATGTAGGGCATGATTCCAAGGGCAAAAATAGATGCATTCGAAAAAGCACCCCCTGAAAACATATTAAGTAAACCCAGCAACCCGTCAGAAGCTTGTGCCTGAAGCGCTCCCAATTGCTGAGGATCAACACCCGGTAATACAACATACGAGCCCAAACGATAGATAAGAATGATTCCCAGGGTATAAAGAATCCTCGAACGAAGATCTTCAATCCGGTAAATATTTTGTAATGTCTGGAAAAATCTTTTCATTATATATTATATTGTTAAAGTTTTACCTCCAGTGGATTCTATGGCCTGGGTTGCAGTACCAGAAAATTTATGAGCAGAAACGTTTAGTGCTGCTTTCAATTCTCCTTTGCCAAGAATTTTGACCAACCCTTTGGAAGAAACCAAACCATTTTCAGATAAAACAGCGGGATTGATCTCGGTAACACCTTTCTCATCATAAAGTTGCTGTAGTTTATCCAGGTTTACCGCTTGGTATTCAACCCTTCCCGGGTTCTTAAATCCAAATTTGGGCAATCTTCTGGCTAATGGCATTTGACCACCTTCAAAACCAGCTTTTCTGCTATAACCTGATCTTGATTTGGCACCTTTATGCCCTCTGGTAGAAGTACCACCTCTTCCGGAACCCTGACCCCGGCCAATTCTTTTCCTGGTTTTTATTGATCCTTTTGCAGGTTTAAGACTACTTAAATCCATTTTTTTATACCTTTATTTCAGTTATTATCTTTAAAAATTAATCTATTCAACTTCTTCCACCCGTAATAAATGATTCACTTTTGCAATCATTCCCATGATTTGAGGTGTACCTTCTTTTATTACAGGACGGTTCAGTTTACTTAATCCAAGTGATTTTAAGGTCCTTTTTTGAGTTTCAGGACGCCCGATGGCACTTTTAATTTGAAATATTTTTAATTTCTTCATTGCTAATTCTTTATTTTAAATACGACCAATTTGGCAGCCAAAATTATGTGTAAATCAAAATCAAACACGATGATTTTCAATGGAAGAAAATACCATTAACCGTTAAAAACCTTATCAACAGAAACTCCTCTTTGCTGAGCAACGGTGAAAGGATCTCTCAACTTTACCAGTGCGTCGATTGTTGCTTTTACAACACTATGGGGATTCGATGAACCCTTGGATTTTGCCAATACATCTGTAACGCCTACACTTTCCAGTACAGCCCTCATGGCACCACCGGCAATTACACCGGTACCATGTGCGGCGGGTCTGATCAAAACATCAGCACCACTATATTTACCATTTTGCATGTGTGGGATCGTTCCTTTATGAATAGGTACCTTAATCAGATGTTTTTTAGCATCATCGATTCCTTTACTAATGGCTGTAGTAACTTCTTTGGCTTTTCCTAAACCATATCCCACAACACCATTTTCATTTCCAACTACAACAATAGCTGAAAAACTAAATGTCCTACCACCTTTGGTAACTTTGGTAACCCTTTGAATACTAACCAGTCTGTCTTTAAATTCGATTTCACTGGATTTTACTTTTTTTATAGATGCGTTTGCCATAGTTTTAGAATTTTAAGCCTCCCTCCCTGGCGCCTTCGGCCAAAGATTTTATTCTTCCGTGATACAAATAACCGTTACGATCAAAAACAACTTTTTCGATACCCGCTTCTTTTGCTTTTTCAGCAACAAGTTTGCCTACTTCTTTGGCACGTTCTGCTTTGGTGATCTTCTTCTCAGCAAGTTCCTTTTCTCTGCTGGAGGCAGAAACAACCGTGATCCCTTTTTCATCGTTAATGATTTGGGCATAGATCTGTTTATTGCTTCTGAAAACATTCAATCGGGGTTGTTCTTCAGAACCGCGGATTCGTTTCCGTATCCGGTATTTTATTTTTACTCTTTTATTGATTTTCGTTTTTGTTGCCATCACTCTATGATCTTTATTAAGTTATAACCATTTTATTTACTGGCGGCAGATTTACCTGCTTTTCTGCGTAAAACCTCGCCCTGGAATCGTACACCTTTTCCTTTGTAAGGTTCAGGTTTCCTTAAGGAACGAATTTTAGCCGCTACCTGGCCGATAAGTTGCTTATCGTGCGATTGCAGTATGATCTGAGGGTTTTTACCTCTTTCGGTTACGGTCTCAACTTTGATCTCTTTGGGTAATTCAATGAAAATATCATGCGAGTAACCCAAACCCAATTCGAGTAATTGCCCGTTGTTGGATGCTTTGTAACCAACACCTACCAGTTCCTGAACGATTTTGTACCCTTCGGAAACACCAGTAACCATATTGTTAATAAGTGCACGGTACAATCCATGCAAAGCTTTATGCTTTTTCTGTTCTGAAGGTCGCTTTAACTGGACAAGACCTTCTTCTACTTCAACGGTTATATCGCCGGTGAGTTTTTGTTTCAATTCACCTTTGGGTCCTTTAACAGTAACAATATTATTGTCGCTAATATCAATTGAAACTCCGCCGGGTATTTTAATGGGTAATTTTCCTATTCTTGACATTTGTGCCTCCTTTTAACTAACATAACAAATAACTTCACCGCCAACTCCTTCGCGGCGTGCTTCTTTATCGGTAACTAAACCTTTGGATGTAGAAATGATGGCAATGCCTAAACCGTTCATTACCCTCGGCAGATCTTTATGATGGCAATACATTCTTAAACCAGGTCTGCTGGCTCTCTGAATAGCATTAATCGCCGGGATTTTTGTGGAAGGATGATATTTCAGTGCAATTTTGATGATCCCACTTTTTTTATCGTCATCTTCAAATTTATAATTTAGGATGTACCCTTTATCAAAAAGAATTTTGGTGATACCCTTTTTGATATTAGATGCAGGAATTTCTACAATCCTGTGATTGGCCTTCACGGCATTCCTTATTCTTGTAAGGTAATCTGCAATTGGATCAGTTGTCATCGTATTTGATTAATATATTAAAAAATTCTACCAGCTTGCTTTGGTTACTCCGGGAATAAGTCCATTGTTGGCCATTTCCCTGAAATTAATTCTTGAAATACCAAATTGACGCATATACCCTTTGGGCCGTCCGGTTAATTTACATCTGTTATGAAGTCTAACAGGTGAAGCATTTTTGGGGAGCTTCTGCAGTCCTTCATAATCTCCATTTTCTAAAAGTTCAGCACGCTTCTTTGCATATTTTGCAACGAGTTTTTCTCTTTTTCTTTCGCGTGCTTTCATCGATTCTTTTGCCATATCAAATAATTCTTTATTGATTTTTGTTTTTAAAAGGTATACCAAACTCCCGTAAAAGAGAATAGGCTTCTTTGTCTGTTTTAGCAGTCGTAACGAAAGAAATATCCATTCCCATAATTTTATTGATTTTGTCAATATTAATTTCGGGAAAGATAATCTGCTCGGGTACTCCTAAAGTGAAATTACCTCTTCCGTCAAATCCTTTTTCGTTGATACCTCTAAAGTCTCTGATACGCGGCAGTGAGACGGCAACGAGTCTGTCAAGAAATTCATACATTTTATTTCCTCTCAGGGTGACCCTCACACCAATGGGCATACCCTTACGGAGTTTAAAATTGGATATATCTTTCTTAGACTTGGTGGGTACCGATTTTTGTCCTGCAATAAGAGTCATTTCTTCAACGGCGGTATCAACAAGTTTTTTATCGGTAATACCCATTCCAACGCCTTGGTTAAGACATATTTTCAGGAGTTTGGGAACTTCCATCTGATTTTTATAATCAAATTCAGATTTCAAAGAAGGGATGATTTCCTTCTGATATTTATCTTTTAATCTTGGTGTATAGCTCATTATTTTATTACCTCCCCGGATTTTTTAGAATAACGTTCCAGTTTATTATTCTCATTTAACTTTCGCCCAACACGAGTAGCATCACCATTGTTATCAACAACCATCAGGTTAGAGATGTGTATAGCGGCTTCCTGTTTGATGATACCTCCTTCGGTATTATTGGCGTTTGGTTTCGTATGTTTGGAGATCATGTTAAGACCTTCAACGATGGCTCTTTTATTTTTATAGTCAATGCTAAGTACCTTACCTTTTTGTCCTCGGGAGTTTCCGGTAATTGCTTTGACAGTATCGCCTTTTTTTATGTGTAGTTTGGGTTGCATAGTTCCAAATTTTTCAGGATTAAAGCACTTCGGGTGCTAATGAAACGATTTTCATAAATTGCTTTTCGCGAAGTTCACGTGCCACAGGTCCAAAAATCCTGGTTCCACGCATTTCTTCGGTAGCGGTTAACAGTACAACTGCGTTGTCATCAAATTTAATATAAGTACCATCAGGACGTCGAACGTGTTTTTTGGTTCTGACAACTACAGCTTTGGATACTGTACCTTTTTTAATGTTGCCACTGGGGATAGCATCTTTAACGGTAACGATAATTTTGTCACCAATGCCAGCATATCTTCTTTTGGTACCACCCAGTACCCTTATACATAAAACTTCTCTGGCACCGCTGTTATCTGCAACGGCCAATCTGGATTCTTGCTGTATCATGATTATTTAGCTCTTTCAAGGATTTCAACTAATCTCCAGCACTTGTTTTTACTCAAAGGCCGGGTTTCCATAATAAGTACCTTATCACCGATATTACACTCATTATTTTCATCATGAGCCATAAATTGTGATTTTTTTCTAACAAACTTCCCATATTTGGGATGCTTGACACGGCGCAGTGTTTTGATCACAACAGACTTGTCCATCTTGTTGCTGGTTACCACGCCTATTCTTTCTTTTCTGCGAGTCCTGGTTTCCATTTTATTTATAGAAATTTCGTATTAAGATTTAATTTCTTCTATTTTTCTTTTATGGATCTCTGTTTTAATTCTCGCAATAGTTTTCCTGAAATGTTTAATTTTCATAGGATTTTCTAGAGGAGAAACAGCATGATTCAACTTCATTTTGGTGAGTTGTTTTTTTTCTTCTACCAATCTTTCATTCAACTCACTTGTTGACATTTCTCTGATTACATTTGGTTTCATTCTAACAAAGAATTTTATCGTTATTTCTTTTAAAGCAAATCGGTTGTATTTGACACTGCAAAAACGTTCAGATGTACCGATTCTGTTTGATTATCAGCAGATTTGGGTATTTTAAAAACCTATTTTTAAAAGGACTGCAAAGATACAAAATAATTTATATTAAATAATATTATTCTACAACAAAATCCCTTCTAACGATAAATTTTGTCAAAACGGGTAATTTCTGTGCCCCTAACCGCATCGCTTCCCTGGCAGTTTCGATGGTAACTCCTTCGGCTTCGAATAAAATCCGACCCGGACTTACTCTTGCAACAAAATATTCAGGAGCACCTTTACCTTTACCCATCCTAACCTCAGCGGGTTTTTTGGTCACTGGCTTATCGGGAAAAATTCTGATCCATAACTGACCTTCACGTTTCATTCTACGTGTGATCGCCTGGCGGGCAGCTTCAATCTGACGACTGGTGATCCAGCTTTCGTCGAGTGTTTTAATACCAAAACTACCAAAGGCAAGCTCGGCACCTCTTTTGGTGTTGCCCTTCATTTTGCCTTTCTGCTGCCTTCTGAATTTCGTTTTCTTTGGCTGTAACATTTCTAATTATTTTTTGATAGATCAATAACTACAGTATTATTTTTTTCGGCGATTTCTGAATCGGCCACCACCACCAGAAGTATTACCTCCTGTTTTGGGTTTGGTATTATCCTCATTAAAGGGAGTAAGTTCTTTTTTACCAAAAATCTCACCTTTACAAATCCATACTTTCACTCCAATACGGCCATAGGTTGTATGCGCTTCTGCATTGGCATAATCGATATTGGCTCTGAGCGTATGCAAAGGAATTCTGCCTTCTTTATAAGTTTCGGTACGAGCCATTTCGGCGCCACCAAGTCTGCCGGAAACAGTAGCTTTGATACCTTCCGCACCAAGTCGCATGGTAGATGATATGGCAGTTTTTACTGCACGACGGAAAGAAATTCTTCCTTCAATTTGTTTGGCGATAGCATTGGCAACCAAAACAGCGTCAAGTTCAGGGCGCTTAATTTCAGAAATATTTATCTGAACTTCTTTTTGAGTGATCTTGCGCAATTCTTCTTTTAGTTTGTCTACTTCCTGACCTCCTTTACCAATGATCAAACCAGGACGGGCAGTATTGATAGTAACCGTAATAAGTTTGAGTGTTCTTTCAATGATAATTTTGGATACACCGGATTTGGACAAACGCGCGTTGAGATATTTTCTGATCTTATCGTCTTCAATAAGTTTAGATTCGTATTTGTTTCCGCCATACCAATTGGAATCCCATCCTTTGATGATTCCCAGTCTTAAGCCTATAGGATTTGATTTTTGACCCATTTCAGATATTTTTAATTATTTACGTTTTTGCTATCAACAATGATAGTAACATGGTTTGATCTTTTACGAATTCGGTAAGCTCTACCCTGAGGAGCAGGACGCAGTCTTTTAAGAACCCTGCCGCTATCAACAAAAATTTCCTTGATGTAAAGTTCACTATCTTCCAATCGTTGTCCTTCATTCTTGGCTTGCCAGTTGGCAATAGCACTCAGAAGTAATTTCTCCAAACGGATAGAAGCTTCTTTTTTTGTGAATCGCAGAATACCCAAAGCTTTATCAACATCCTTACCTCTTATCAGATCTGCTACGATGCGCATTTTTCTTGGCGAGGTAGGGCAATTGTTCAACTTTGCCATGTACAAACTTTTCTTTTCTTCTTTGACTTTTTCAGCCCTAAGATGTTTTCTTGAACCCATAGTATAATAGTTTATTTTTTTCCTTTATCTTTTTTACCTGCATGACCACGGAATATACGGGTGGGTGCAAATTCACCCAGCTTATGCCCTACCATATTTTCAGTTATATAAACAGGAATAAATTTATTTCCATTATGCACAGCAATGGTTTGACCTACAAAATCAGGAGAGATCATAGATGCTCTTGACCATGTTTTAACGACCGTTTTTTTTGTACTCCCGGCCATTTCAAGAACTTTTTTCTCTAATTTGTAATGAATATAAGGTCCTTTTTTTAATGAACGACTCATAATTTCTAATTTTATCTTTTAATTACAGAGCTTATTTTTTTCTTCTTTCCACGATCAGTTTACCTGAGCTTTTCTTGGCATTGCGTGTTTTGAACCCTTTGGCAGGTAAACCTTTTCTACTTCTGGGATGACCACCACTAGCGCGTCCTTCTCCACCACCCATCGGATGATCAACGGGGTTCATTACAACAGGACGGGTACGTGGTCTGCGACCGAGCCAACGATTACGCCCTGCTTTACCACTTACCACATGCATATGATCCGGGTTAGAGGTACTTCCGATAGTTGCTTTACAAGTAACCAGTACCATACGACTTTCTCCACTGGGAAGCTTTAATATCGCATATTTCCCATCTCTAGACATGAGTTGTGCATAAGTACCTGCACTTCTGGCCATTTTACCACCTTGTCCGGGTTTTAATTCTACATTATGCAGGATTGTACCCAAGGGGACTTTCGACAGGAACATAGCATTTCCCACATCCGGTGTTGCTTTTTCACCGGAAAGAATGGTACTTCCAACCTGCAACCCATGTGGCGCAAGGATATAACGTTTTTCACCATCGGCATACACGATCAGTGCGATACGTGCACTGCGATTGGGATCATATTCTATGGATTTTACTTTTCCGGGAACACCATCTTTATCCCTTTTAAAGTCGATAAACCGGTATTTCTTTTTATGACCACCACCGATGTACCGCATGGTCATTTTACCCTTGCTGTTTCTGCCTCCCGATTTAGTCTTACCAACCAACAAACTCTTTTCCGGTACCGAGGCAGTAATTTCATCAAAAGCATTCAACATCTTGAATCTTTGACCTGGAGTAGTTGGTTTAAATTTTCTTAAAGCCATTATCTTAAATATTGCTGTAAAAATCAATTACCTGACCATCAACTAATGTTACGATAGCCTTTTTAATATTATTTCTTCTTCCGCCAATAAAGCCGGTTTTTGTGTATCTCATCTTGTTTTTACCCAAATAATTCATGGTATTAACAGAATCTACTTCTACACTGTACATCTCTTCTATGGCAGACTTGATTTGGGATTTTGTAGCCCTGCGATCTACGATGAACCCATAGCGATTCGGGAATTTTTCCGTAACCGCAGTCATTTTTTCTGTTATCAGAGGTTTCACTAAAACATCCATCTTTTTATAATTTATGGGGCCGATCTATTTCCAACCCGCTCATTGATAATTACTTCAACAATGTATTTTCTACTTCTTTTAAGGCACTTTCAACGAAAACCAGATGCTGGGCATCAAGAATTTGGTAAGTATTGATCATGGAGGCAACAGCAACTTTTGCTTTGGGGATATTCCTGGAGGACAAAATGATGTTGTGATCGCTGTTGGGAATAACCAACAAGGATTTTTTCTCATGAATATTGAATTTTTCCAGTATTTCAATATACTTTTTGGTTTTAATCTCGGGAAGTGTAAAATCTTCCAGGATCAATACATTATTATCCTTCAACTTATAAGAAAGGGCGGATCTGCGGGCAAGTCTTTTCACCTTTTTATTCATTTTAAAAGAATAATCACGGTTTTTCTTACCAAAAGCTCTACCGCCACCTCTGAGTACAGGAGATTTTATATCACCAATACGAGCTGCACCCGTTCCTTTTTGACGTCGGAGTTTGCGTGTACTACCTTTTACTTCGCTTCTCTGACGTGTAGCATGTGTGCCTTGTCTTTGATTTGCCAGATACTGTTTTACATCCATGTAAATGGCATTATCATTGGGTTTAATTCCAAAAATGTCTTCGTTGAGTTCAACAACTTTGGAAGTTTTATTTCCATCAATATTATATACTGCTAGCTCCATCTCTCTAAAATTACAAATGATCCATTAGGACCGGGAACCGATCCTTTAACAACTATTAAATTTTTCTCAGGAACGATCTTCATTACCTTCAGGTTGATCATCTTCACCCTGTCGCCCCCTGTTCTACCAGCCATTCTCATACCTTTAAAAACTCTGGAAGGCCATGATGAGGCACCAAGTGAACCAGGTGCTCTAAGGCGGTTGTGCTGACCGTGAGTCGCTTGTCCTACGCCGTGAAAACCATGTCTTTTGACAACCCCTTGAAAACCTTTTCCTTTGGATGTACCAACAACATCAATAAATTCACCTTCAATAAAAACATCAACCGCTACAATATCTCCGAATTGCTTTTGGTGTTCTTTTTCAAACCTGGTAAATTCAGCAACCATTTGCTTGGGAGTTGTTTTTGCTTTGGCGAAATGACCGCGTAATGGTTTGGTGGTGTTTTTTTCTTTTTTATCACCATAAGCAAGCTGAATGGCTTCATAACCATCGTTCTCTATGGTTTTTACTTGTGTAACAACACAAGGACCAGCTTCTATTACCGTGCATGGCACATTCTTACCAGAGGCATCAAATATGCTGGTCATACCTATTTTTTTTCCTATTAATCCTGACATTGTTCAGTATTTTTTGCGTATTAAGCAATTAACGAATATATATTAAACTTTTATTTCTACTTCAACACCACTTGGTAATTCAAGTTTCATAAGTGCATCAACAGTTTTGGAAGTAGAAGAATAAATATCCAGAAGCCTTTTATACGAACATAACTGAAATTGCTCTCTGGATTTCTTGTTTACAAATGTTGAACGAAGAACAGTAAAGATCTTCTTGTTGGTGGGCAGCGGAATAGGACCACTTACTACAGCACCTGTGGACTTTACAGTCCTTACGATTTTTTCCGCTGATTTATCAACCAGATTGTAATCGTAAGATTTTAGTTTTATTCTTATTCTTTGACTCACGGTTTAATTATTTTTTATGAAACGATTATGCTTTTATACCAGTTGTTTTTAATGTTATTTCTTCAAGTACATTTTTGGGTGCTTCCTGATAGTTTGAGAACTCCATGGTAGAGGTTGCTCTTCCTGATGAAAGAGTGCGAAGAGAAGTAACATATCCAAACATTTCGGAAAGCGGAACTTTTGCTTTGATGATTTGCATATTGCCTCTTGTTGCAATACCTTCAAGATGTCCCCTTCTTCTGTTTATATCACCAACAACGTCGCCAACATTTTCTTCGGGAGACACAACTTCGAGTTTCATGATGGGTTCCAGCAATACTTTATTGGCTTTTTTAGATGCTTCTTTAAAAGCAATTCTTGCAGCGATCTCAAAAGACAGAGAATCAGAGTCAACAGAGTGAAAAGATCCATCAATTAATCTAACCTTCAAACTTTCAAGGGGAAATCCTGCCAACACACCATTTTGCATGGCAGATTTGAAACCTTTTTCTACTGAAGGAATAAATTCTCTGGGAATGTTTCCACCTTTTACTTCATCAACAAACTGCAAACCCACATAATCATCAGGTGCAGGTCCCATTTCAAAAATAATATCGGCAAATTTACCTCTACCACCACTTTGTTTCTTGTACACCTCTCTGTGATTGACAGCAGACGTAATTGCTTCCTTATAGGAAACCTGTGGTGCACCCTGATTGCATTCCACCTTGAATTCTCTTTTTAAACGATCAACAAGAATTTCAAGATGCAATTCTCCCATACCACTAATGATGGTTTGACCGGAATTTTCATCGGTTTTAACATTGAAAGTAGGATCTTCTTCGGCAAGTTTGGTAAGCGCAAGTGAAAGTTTATCTACATCTGCCTGTGTTTTAGGTTCAACGGCGATACTGATAACGGGTTCGGGGAAGCTCATGGATTCGAGAATAATCGGGTGCTTTTCATCGCAAAGCGTATCACCGGTATGTATCTTCTTGAATCCAATAGCAGCACCAATATCTCCTGCTTCAATTTTTTCGATGGGGTTCTGCTTATTCGCATGCATTTGCAGGATACGCGAAATCCGTTCTTTTTTTCCGGTTGAAGCGTTAAAGACATAGGATCCGGCATCGAGCGAACCACTATAAACTCTGAAAAAACAAAGCCTTCCTACATAAGGATCAGTCGCAATTTTAAATGCAAGAGCCGAAAAAGGACCCGAAGAATCGGTTCTTCTTTTTTCTTCTTTTTCTGTTTTGGGATTAATGCCTGTAATAGAATCAACATCAATTGGCGATGGGAGAAACTTAACCACCGCATCGAGAAGCATTTGTACACCTTTATTTTTAAAGGCAGATCCACACAACACAGGGGTAATTCTCATTTCAATGGTTGCTTTCCGAATGGCTGAAATCATTTCGTCTTCAGAAATGGAAGAAGGATCTTCCATGTACTTTTCAAGGAGGTCTTCGCTTTCTTCAGCGCATCCTTCAATGAGTTTCGTTCTGTATTCTTCTACTGTATCAATAAGATCATCAGGAATTGGCACTTCAGTAAATACCATGCCTTTTGATTGTTCTTCCCACTCAAAAGCTTTATTGTTGATCAGGTCAACGATACCCCTGAATGAATCTTCATATCCGATAGGAATTTGAAGGGGAACAGCATTCGATCCTAATTTTTCCTGGATTTGTTCCAGAACAGAAAAGAAATCCGCACCAGATCTATCCATTTTATTGATAAAGCTAAGGCGCGGAACTTTATATTTATCGGCTTGTCGCCAAACTGTTTCCGATTGAGGTTCAACACCTCCTACAGCGCAAAAAAGTGCGATGGCACCATCTAACACCCTGAGAGATCGTTCAACTTCAACCGTAAAATCGACATGGCCAGGAGTGTCGATAATATTGATTTTGTACTGACTATCTTTAAAATTCCAGAAAGTTGTTGTAGCGGCAGAGGTGATGGTTATACCCCTCTCCTGCTCCTGCACCATCCAGTCCATGGTAGCAGAACCCTCGTGGGTTTCTCCTAACCTGTGATTTACACCGGTATAATAGAGCACACGTTCAGTGGTGGTTGTTTTACCAGCATCGATATGTGCCATTATGCCTATATTACGTGTATATCTTAAATCTCTGGCCATCTGTTTATGGTGTAAAATATTTTCGAATAAGTATGATTGTGATCATTAAAATCTGAAATGAGAAAAAGCCTTGTTGGCATCCGCCATACGGTGGGTATCCTCTTTTCTTTTAAAGGCAGCACCTTCTTCTTTGTATGCCGACATAATTTCACCTGCTAATTTTGCGGCCATTGTTTTCTCATTTCTTTTGCGGGAAAACCTGATCAGGTTTTTCATTCCGATAGACATTTTCCGCTCTGGTCTTATTTCAGAAGGGATCTGAAAAGTGGCACCACCGATTCTGCGGCTTCGCACTTCAACATTTGGCGTAACATTTGCCAGTGCCTTTTTCCAGACTTCCAGTCCATCTTCGTTCAGTTTATTGGAAACAATATCCATGGCACCATAAAAGATATTGTAGGCAAGGTTTTTCTTACCTCTCAACATCAGGTTATTTACAAATTTGGTTACCAACGTATCATTGAATTTTGGGTCGGGCAGCAAAATTCTCTTTTTTGGTTTCGACTTTCTCATTTATTCAAAAGTTTTATATCACTTGCGTAAAATCATTATTTCTTTTTATCCTTAGGTCTTTTTGTACCATATTTAGACCTTCTCTGGTTTCTGCCTTCAACACCACTGGTATCAAGAGCGCCCCTTATTATATGGTATCTTACACCTGGCAAATCCTTTACTCTGCCTCCACGAATAAGAACAATCGAGTGTTCCTGAAGGTTATGACCTTCACCGGGAATATAAGCATTAACTTCTTTTCCATTTGTGAGCCTTACTCTGGCAACTTTACGCATTGCCGAATTGGGTTTTTTAGGGGTTGTTGTGTAAACCCTTACACAAACACCACGTCGTTGGGGACAAGAATCCAAAGCGGGTGATTTACTTTTGTAAGTCACCTTTTGGCGTCCTTTGCGAACCAATTGTTGAATTGTTGGCATACTAATCTTTTAAATTTATGATGTAAAAACTTCTTTATTATTTGGTTATATTCTTTTGAGTATTTTAAAAGGAGTGCAAAGGTACAAACTTATTTCATAAATCCAATAAGGTTTTATAAAAAATATTTTTCCCGCACAATAT
>CAYMLS010000031.1:0-25340 GCA_964390665.1 uncultured Bacteroidales bacterium
GACATTGAGTTGCACCCGGGCTATTTTAATAATACAGGAAAACGTTCTAACTATGGAAACGCCCCTAATCATCTAACTCAACGCTGAAAAAATTGCCAACGAACACATCTGCTGTGCATTTGCCGGCAAAAAATGTAGCGGGGTTTACGAAAATAAAAAGCAGTGGTTCTCCAAGCAGTTTTTCCCGATTTTGCCAAAAATGGAATTTGCGACCAACCCGAGGGCATAACCCTATATTGGTCAGATGTATGCCCTTTCACCGAATATTACAATGCCCAACTGGCTGTAGTGGCCAATGAGCAAGGGTACAAATTCAGAGACATCAAAATCGAAACCCGCCAAAAAGCGCAAAACCATTGTGTACCTTTTACCATTTACAATATGTTTTACAATGGAAAGTTTTTGACCCAGCAGATTCTGACGGAGAAGAGTTTTGGGAAGATGATGGAGAAAATCAAGTAGGGGATTTACTATTTCATCAATAATCCATGCCATGCGACACCTTCTACCCCTGGAAATCCTTTATGTTTTGTTCTTTTTTCTAACAGCAGTGTTAAGATCATTGTATACTCAGGTACTTCCGCAATATCCACCAACGAGGGTTTAATAAATCATTAATTCCCTTTTTTAGTATTTGGATTTATTTTAAAACAATTACTTTCGTTACAAAGTATTTTGCAATCTGATCACTAATTTTTTTACTGATATGAAGAGGTCTGATTTAACCAGGATTTCACTGTTGTTTTTGGGTTGTTTTTTAATTCTTCAGACAGCATACAGCCAGCCATGGATAGCTTCACCCCAGGTCATTGCCGGAGAGGCAGGAGGGGAGCACATTTCGGGATATGTATTTCATGATTCCAATAAGAACGGAATAATGGATGATAGCGAAATGGGTGTAAAGGAAGTGTTGGTTTCCAACGGGTTTGATTGGGTTCGTACTGATGAAAAAGGATATTACGAGATAAAAGTCAGGAAGGATATGAACCTGACCATTGTTCAACCGTCGGGTTGGAGAGTTCCAACCAACGAACGGATGGTACCACAGTTTTTCTACATACATAAAGAGGGCGGAACCGGCTACCCAATGCGGTTCGGCGGGCTGCCCGATACCGGTCCTGCACCTGAGCAGGTGAATTTTCCCCTATCCCGGGAGGGTGCCGCCGGGCAACAGTTTTCATGTGCCATATTAGCGGATCCGCAAACCTACAACAACCAACAAATTGGATGGCTCAGAGATGGAGTGTTTGCAGAAATTATTGAGGCTGACTATCAGGAAGGTGATTGTATGATTCAACTGGGAGATGTGGTTGGTGATGATTTAGATCTGCTGGATCGATTACTGGAACTTGCTGCTGCAACAGGTTTGCCGCAGTGGCTGGTACTTGGAAACCATGATATAGATTTCGATGCCAAAACCAACAAAGATAAATCAGACTCATGGCGACGGATTTATGGGCCGAATTACTATGCCTTTGAAATGGGAAATGTACTTTTCGTGGTACTGGATAATATTTATTACCCCTGCGGCGAAGAAGATGTAGCTCGTGGACGCTCCAATTGTGCTGAGGATCGATCCCCGACATATAACGGGCGCTTAACGGAAACACAATTCAGCTGGTTGGAAGGACTTATCGCCCATACACCCGAAGAAAAACTGATTGTTTTAAATATGCATATTCCATTGGTTTCTTTTGTTGATGCTACCAGCGGACAACATCAAACAGATGAGTTAACCAGGATATACAAAATGGTTGAAGGGAGAGAAGCTTTATCATTTTCCGGCCATACGCATACCACTGAAAATCATGCTCCGGGCCAGCTTTTCGAGGGATGGACCGAAAGTGTCGGCATCCAGGAGACCCAATTCCGGCATATTATAGCAGGAGCAGCATCCGGAGCCTGGTACCAGGGCGATTTTAATGTTTATGGTGTACCTATGGCATTGCAGCGCATGGGCGCTCCTATGGGGTATTTTCATGTTGATTTTGATGGTCAGATTTACCGGGAACGCTATATCGGAGCAGGTTTGGGTTGGGAATCCGGTCAGTGGATTGGATTAAACACCCCTGCTTTTCGTAATTGGTACGATGCAATTGTTCAATGGTTTTCTGAGCAACCTTCCGAACGAGACCCCATTCCACCTTATTCGGTGAACGATCTGCCTGATACAAAACTCCTTACTCCTGAGGATTTTAACGGTGGTGTTTGGCTTACCGCCAATGTATGGGGAGGATCATCTGAAACAGTTGTTGAAGCAACACTCTCCAATGGCGAAGTACTAACGCTGGATCGCACACAGCAAGGAAATGGAGAAGGTCATGTTCCTGACACGGAGTTTATCGATCCTTTTGCTGCCATCCGTCAGCTATCGGTTGCGCGCTATGCATTTCAGAGCACCAGTGGAGATGAAAAAGCACAAGGTCATGAGCTTTTTGCGGGCAGCCAGTTTGGGCCCGCACCCCCTCAGCCACAAAGATCCATCGCCAACCGCAATATGCATCTGTGGCGGGTTAAATTGCCTGAACTTCCTATGGGTGTTCACACGATTGAAGTGGTAAGTACCGACCGAAACGGACATAAGTTTACCGACCTTATTACTGTGGAAGTAAGGGAAGAAAGACCTCCAAGGTTCTGGAGAAAGGAGATCTGGGAGTAATGGGTTATTAGCCGTGTATTTCATTCTGTATAGGCTTAATTTTATTTCTGGCAACCCTTTGTCCACGGCTTTTGATTATCCAAAATCTTTCGAAACTGAGTTATTGGCTATGCAGGTCATAACAAAACACCAACTATGATTATTGAATTCTCACCCTGGGATCAAGCAAACCATAAACAATATCAACAGCAATGTTGATGATCACCAGCATGATGGAGATGATCAGCACTGCTCCCATGATGAGCGGAAAATCATAGTTTTCCAGTGCCTCCACAATCACAACACCTATGCCTTTCCAGTCAAAAACAAATTCAACAAAAACAGCACCAGCCATCAAAGAGGCAAACCAGCCGGAGATGGCAGTAATAACGGGATTCATGGCATTTTTAAGGGCATGACGGGTGATAACCCTGTAAAAAGACAACCCTTTGGCTTTTGCTGTGCGGATGTAATCCTGCTGCAATACATTAAGGAGCGAACTGCGGGTTAACTCTGTTACAATGGCAAGAGGGCGGATTCCAAGGGTAAGGGCAGGCAGGATCAGGTTCGACCAATTGATGTATTCTCCTCTCCCAAAATCATCCACTTCCCATAAACTACCCGTCATATTCAGTCCTGTAAAATCGCCAAGAACAAAGGCAAATAACCAGGCGATAAGGATGGCAGCAAAAAAGGAGGGAACAGACATGCCTGAAATGGAGAAAACCAGAATGATCTTTGAAATGATCCTGTGATTGTTGAGAGCAGAAAATATACCCAGAATTATACCCGCAAACATGGCAAATAATATGGAAACACTTGCCAAAAGAAGGGTGTTGGGGAAAACACTTATCAGAACCTGGGTTACCGGTCGATTACTCTGATAAGACTTACCCATATAAGGATACTTTAAAACCACCGAATGACTTTTAACCTTAAAGAGTTGCCTGTAGGTGTATTTTTCTTTGTCGAGATAGAAGAAACTGTCAGAATTTTTGTGGTGATGGAAGGAGAGGGGAGAAAGATCATTCAGATAGTTAAGAAATCTTACATGCATAGGACGATCAACGCCCAGTTCTTTTCTGATCGATTCAACAGAGGCAATATCTGCTCTTTGTCCCAACATCATGCGTGCGGGGTCACCTGGCAACACATTGAACAGGAAAAACACGATCACAATAACGCCGAGTAATACCAGTATTCCGTATGAAAACCTTTTGAGAATAAATCTTAGCACCTTGTAAAAATAACTATTTTAGGGATATAAACTCATGCTACGAATAAGTTTTGTAAAATGATCTTTGCCTATAACCATTAGAAACATTGGTTATAAGAATATCTACTGATCCTGTTTTTCCAGTTCCAGTTTTATAAGGGCAAAAACAGCGTAATTGATGATATCATAATAGTTGGCATCAATACCTTCCGATATTTTTGTGATTCCTTTGTTATCTTCAATTTGTTTTATTCTGAGCAACTTCATTAGGATAATATCTGCCAGGCTCGAAACCCTCATGTCTCTCCATGCTTCACTATAGTCATGGTTTTTATCCATCATCAGTGATTTGGCTTTTTCGTAGTATTCGCTGTATTTTTTGATTGCCTGATCTGGTTTCATGTCGGGCTGGTTGGCAAAACCCACTTCCAGTTGAATAAGTGCCATCACAGAATAGTTTACAATACCAATAAATTCAGGTTTTATACCTTCATCAATTTTTTGTGTACCTTTGCTTTGAACAGACCGTATCCGTTGAGCTTTGATAAAGATCTGGTCGGTAAGGGAGGAAGATCGCAGCACACGCCATGAACTGCCATAGTCATCCATTTTTTTGCTGAAAATATCCAAACAGATTTTCTTGATCTGCTCAAATTGTTTATTGGTTTTTTCTTCCATGGAATAGTTTTGTTAAAACAATGATCGATTTTTGAACTGTAAAAATAGGTAATTCTAAACATGCTGAAAGAGACTTTTTTTCAAACAAAAAGTACCCTCAATTGCCGGGGCAAAATTATAAATTTATGCTCACCTTTGGTAATGGGGATTGTAAACATTGGACCCGATTCTTTTTTTGATGGAGGAAAATATCAGCAAAGCTATGATATCATTAAGCGTTGCGATACATTGTTGAGTGAAGGTGCTGATATACTTGATCTGGGGGCAGTTTCCACACGTCCCGGATCCATGTTGGTAAAACCAGAAAAAGAACTCAACAGGTTGCTACCTGCCCTGGAAACCGTGCTGGAAAATTTCCCCCAGGCTGTTGTTTCTGTGGATACTTATAATTCAAGAGTTGCCATGGAGGTGGTAAAAACGGGTGCACACATGATCAACGATATTTCGGGAGGTACCATCGATGAAAAAATGTTTGAAACCATTGCCCTTCTGCAGGTTCCCTATGTGTTGATGCATATACAGGGATTGCCGGAAAATATGCAGCAAGATCCCCATTATGAGGATCCGGTGAAAGATATCATCCGCTATTTTGCGGAGCGGGTAAGAAAACTTCGTGAGTTGGGTGTCCATGATATCATTATAGATCCTGGTTTTGGTTTTGGGAAAAAAACCGAAGACAACTATAAACTCCTGGATCAGCTGGAATATTTTCAGATGTTTGAATTGCCTGTAATGGTAGGTTTTTCCAGAAAATCAATGATCAATAAGGTTCTTTCTGTTCAGCCAGAGGGGGCGCTAAACGGTACAACCGTTTTGAATACCATTGCTTTGCAAAAAGGGGCGGGTATACTCAGGGTACATGATGTCCGCCAGGCAAAGGAAAGCATAAAGTTGTCAGAAATGGTAAGAAGTGTACATTAAAAATAATTTTGTTGTATGATATTTCAGGGTGTTGATGCCTTTATAAAAATCAGGTTTCTCGATATTATTGATATCCTTTTGGTTGCCACATTGCTCTATTATTTGTATAAAATAATCAGGGGTACGGGAGCTGTAAATATTTTTTTAGGCATCATATCTGTTTATGTGTTTTGGTGGATGGTAAGGGCATTTGAAATGGAATTGCTCACCGAAATACTGGGTCAGTTTATGAGCGTGGGTGTTTTGGCATTGATCATTGTTTTTCAACCCGAGATCCGGAAATTTTTACTCATCCTGGGTACGCGGAGTTTTATGCGAAATCAATCTGGAGGTTTTTTCTCCAAATTCTGGCAAGTGGGAGAATCTGATAATTTGAATATCAATGATATCGTTTACGCGTGTGAGCAATTTTCTGATACACATACCGGTGCCCTTATTGTAATTACCAAGGAGAATAATCTTGAGTTTTTTGTAGAAACAGGTCAAATGATCGACGCGGTAGTATCGAAACAGCTGCTCGAAAACATTTTTTACAAAAATTCTCCTTTGCATGATGGAGCCGTTATCATTACCAACAACAGAATTAAAGCGGCACGTTGTGTATTACCTGTTTCCGACAACAGAAAATTTCCTGCCTATCTTGGTTTACGCCACAGAGCTGCGGTGGGTATTACCGAACAGTCAGATGCCATTGCAATCGTTGTAAGTGAACAAACCGGCCGGATATCTTTGGTAAAAGACAGTGATATGAAGAGGAATATCAAACCAGTTGAACTTAAAGAGTTGATAGCGAGGGAGTTTGCTCAGGATTTTGAAAAGTAGTGTTTGCCCGAAAATGCTTGTTTTCAATGGGTGATATAGAAATCCTTATTTTTCAGGATTCTCTTTGATGAATCTCAGGATATGCTTCTGCTCACCGGGCAAAAACCAAACGGCGTCTCCATATTTTTTAAACCAGGTTAACTGTCTTTTCGCATACCTGCGGGTGTTCACCTTTATTTTCTCCAGGGCCTGATCCAGGGTGTATTGGCCTTCTATCCAGGAAAACAATTCTTTAAAACCTACTGTGTTGAGGGCATTGAGGTCGCGCAAAGGATAAAACTGCAGTGCCTCATCGATCAGTCCATTTTTAACCATCTCATCAACCCTTTCTTCAATTCTGGTAAAAAGTTGATTTCTTGGACGGTTGAGAATGATCTTTTTGATTTTAAAGGGTCTTGCAACTGGTTTATTTTTTTGAAAATCTGAGAGTTTTTTACCTGTGGAAAGAAAAACCTCAATGGGTCTCATCATTCTGTTGGGGTTTGACAGATCTATGCTGGCATAACTTTGAGGATCCATCAGTTTTAATTGTTTTTTGAGTGCTTCCAGACCGCCCTTTTCATACATGTTTTTCACCTGCCTTCTTATCTCATCAGGAACGTCAGGAATATCATCAATACCATAACAAAGCGCATCGATGTAAAGTCCTGATCCTCCGGTAACGATGACAAAATCTGAGTACCTGAAAATATCATCCATCACCTTTAGTGCCTGTTTTTCAAACATGCTTGCATTATAATAATCGTGTATAGACAGATGTCCGGCAAGATGATGTGCAACCTGCTCTTTTTCTGTGTCGGTGGGAGGCGCGGTAGCAATCTTTATTTCATTATAAAACTGCCTGGCATCAGCAGAAATGATCCCGGTGTTGAGTTTTTTTGCCAATTCAATGGCTGTTTTCGTTTTGCCAACAGCCGTAGGGCCGGTAAGTACAACAAGGGTTTTATGCTCACGATTTATTTTCATCAGTATCTTTGCCGCCATCTAAAGAATCATTATAGAAGGCATTGTCATCAAAGTCATTGAGATCATCCTCGTCATACCCCTCATTATCTTCCTCGTGGTCTATTTCATCGGGCATATCATCTTCTGTTTCCTCATCGGTGGTTTCATTGTTTAATTCCTTCAGTATTTCCTTGCGGGGTCTGAGTTCGATGGGAATAGGTCCAACAGCGTTTACAATGCGAGGGAATGAATCATCCTTTTTTGTTTTCACAATTTTCACCAGTTCAATATAGAAAGTCCATTCGTTTTTTTCATCAAAAATAAGAACCATTTTTTGATGCGGATCATCAATAAATTCATTCAGGGCAGCTTTATCCATGGTGGATTTTTTTCCAGATCCCTGGATTTCCTGATCGTGTTTATTTCTTTTGAATTCAGTGAAGTCGGGATGAAAGATCTCTCTTTTTTTTCTGAATTTATGATCGCAAAGAAAAAAAGAAGTATAGGCATCAGGAGGCAGGTTTAAATTTTCAAGAATGGCATTCCGGAAATCCATAAATGTTTGATCTACATCTAGTTCAATCTCTCTCAAGAATCCGTCCTGATCTTCAAAATTTACACTGAAACGATATGCAAACATACGCTTGATTTGTTTAAAATTGATTGATTTTACTGTTTTGGGATAAGAACAAATATAAGGATTAATTTATTTGTTTTTTGGGTGTTAATCCAAATTTTTCACCCTGTTCAACCATGAATTCCAGTGCCTCTTCTCTTTTGTTGGGTATGTCTCCTTCGAGGATGGCTTCTCTGATGGCTGTTTTGATCAACCCTATTTCCCTGCATGGTTTCAGGTCAAAAGTTTCCATGATATCGTTGCCGCTCACCGGTGGTTGCCAGTTTCGGAGTTTGTCTTTTTCTTCAATTTCTTTTAGTTTTCTGCGCACCTCCTCAAAGTTTTGCAGGTATCTTTTCACCTTTATTTCGTTGGCACTTGTAATGTCTGCTTCACAAAGTGTCATCAGGTCGTCAATATCATCACCAGCTTCAAAAAGCAGCCGGCGCACAGCCGAATCCGTTACAATGCTTTCGCTAAGGGCAATGGGGCGCAGGTGCAGCAATACGAGCTTTTGTACATATTTCATTTTGTCGGTCAGAGGTAGTTTTAGCCGTTTGAATATTTTAGGAACCATCTTTGATCCAAAATATTCATGCCCGTGAAAAGTCCAACCTACGTTTTCATCAAACTGACGTGTTTGCGGTTTTGCAATATCATGAAGTAATGCCGCCCAGCGAAGCCATAATGAATCTGATTTCTCACTCAGGTTGTCTACAACTTTTATTGTATGTAAAAAGTTGTCTTTGTGTGCTTTACCCTTTACTACCTCTGTTCCGCCAAGTTTCACCAATTCCGGGAAAAACTCCTGCAGCAGTCCGGCCGATTTAAGTAATTTAAGACCAACCGAAGGTTTAGCGGTCATAAGGATCTTGTTGAATTCATCCATGATCCTTTCAATGGATACGATCTGAAGCCGGTGAGCATTTTTTTTGATCGCTTCAAAGGCCTTGCAGTCGATTTGAAAACCAAGTTGCGATGCAAATCTTACGGCTCTCATCATGCGAAGCGGATCATCAGAAAAGGTAATATCCGGATCCAGAGGCGTTCTGATTTTCTTTTTCTCAAGGTCTTTTACACCGTTGAAAAGGTCTGTGAGTTCACCATAATTGTTTTGGTTTAAACTAATAGCCAAGGCATTAATGGTAAAATCCCGACGTTTGATATCATCTTCAAATGTACCATTTTCCACCAAAGGTTTTCTTGATTGGGCTCTGTAAGACTCTTTTCTGGCGCCAACGAACTCAATTTCCCAGTCATCAATTCTGAGCATAGCAGTACCAAAGTTTTTAAAAACCTTCAGGTTTTTTGTTTTCCCTGTCTTTTGTGCAATGTTTTTCGCCAGTTCCAGTCCGTTTCCAGAAACTACAATATCAATATCCTTGGAGGGGCGGTTGAGAAGAAGGTCTCTGACCCATCCACCCACCACATAGGAGTTAACATCCATATCAGCAGATACTTCAGAAACCAGTTTAAAAACAGAATGGGTTAATTGGTCTTTATACAAAATATAAAAAGTGTTTACAGTTGGAATAAGCAGTAGCTTTTTTCGGGTACCCGGCAAAGTTAAGCATTGATAGGTGCCTTTGGAAAATTTGCAAAATTAGAAAAAAATCCTGAACATTCATTAGGTCTTTAATCCAGGTTTGGAATAAACAAGTGCTGAAAAGAGGGTGCTTGTCATCCCCTGATTACCTGCATCACGCCGTTTTTATCCACTTTGATGATCGTGGATGGTTTGGGAGAATTTACAAAATCTCTGTTGGACTGGCATATATAGTCTGAGGCGTCTATGATTTTGGGATTGATCTTATGAAAAGTTACCGGATTTATTTCGCCACTAAGATTTGCAGAAGTCGAAGTAATTGGTTTTCCGAACTTTTTAATCATTTCTATGCAAAAAGAGGATTTAGGTATTCTGATGGCAATTGTACCCTTTTCGCCCAGTAATTTTTTAGGTAGATTCATGGCGCCATCATAAACAATGGTGAGAGGTCCCTGAAAACTATTCATAAGTTCTGTGGCAATATCGGGTACAAATTTTACATACTTTTTCAGCATCTCTTGATCAGAAACGAGCAGGATCATATTGTTTTTGCGGGAGCGAAATTTGATTTTAAATATTTTTTCCACTGCTTTTGGGTTGGTTGCATCACACCCCAAAGACCATATAGTGTCGGCAGGGTAAATGATCGTACCTCCTGCTTCAAGTACTTCCACCGCTTTTTTTATATCTTCCTGAATCATAAAACAAGTAAATCAAAATATTTCTTCATGGATATTTTTATTCGTATCAATAATGATTATAGTCATTGGTTTGCTGTTGTTTTCGCAGGAAAAACCAAGTCACAAATTAAAACTTCAATTCGTACATATTATTTTTATACTACGAAAATGATATGATGAGATCTTTTCGGGTTGTTGATTTTAGAAATCATCTCTATTGGAAAATTCTTTCCGAAAGGGAAATAATAAACAAGTGCGATAAATATATTAAACCGCCACATTGTATTGTCTGAGGGCATCATTTAAACTAGTTTTCCTGTCTGTGCTTTCCTTTCTTTTTCCAATGATCAGCGCGCATGTAACATGATAGGTTCCTGCCGGAAATTTTTTGGGTATGCTTCCCGGAATTACCACTGATCTTTCGGGTACAAAACCAGTATATTCTTGTGGTGTATCGCCACTAACATCAATAATTTTGGTAGAACCGGTTATGACCACATTGGCGCCTAATACTGCCTCTTTTCCTACCCTGACACCTTCAACCACAATGCATCTGGAACCGATGAAACAGCCATCTTCAATTACTACAGGTGCTGCCTGCAGAGGTTCTAAAACGCCACCGATTCCAACACCACCGCTTAAATGTACGTTTTTTCCTATTTGCGCGCAGCTGCCAACGGTTGCCCAGGTGTCTACCATGGTGCCACTATCAACATAAGCACCAATGTTTACATAAGAAGGCATCATAACAATATCCGGGGCCAAATAGGCACCATATCGGGCAATAGCATGCGGTACAACCCGCACTCCCAGTTTCTGATAATTTTTCTTTAACGGTATTTTGTCATGAAATTCAAATGGACCTGTTTCAATGGTTTCCATTTTGCGTGTGGGAAAATAGAGAACCACTGCCTTTTTGACCCATTCATTGACCACCCATTGGTCATTTTCGGGATGGGCAACCCTGAGTTTGCCGCGGTCAAGGTATTCAACAACACTCTCAATGGCTTCCAGGTATTCGCTTTTTTGTAATAAGGAACGGTCTTCCCAGGCTTGTTCAATTTTTGCTTTCAGCACTTCCATGAATCTTCTTTTTTTTAGTTGTGTATAATTTCCACCAGGGCACATATTGCATTTCATGATGCTCAAAATGGTATCCGAAAAAATAACAACTTGCCATGGCCCAAAAATGGTTTTTCTTTAGTGTACGAGCCCGATGGGGCATCATATGAGGTTGATGGGGTTTGCGATGTGGCCAATATACGCCAAAGTAAAAAAGCTGAAGGGTACCCAAAATAGCAGGTAGTGCCCAATAAATAATTACTTTCAGTTCATTTAATTCAAACAAATGTATCATGATATTATATGCAACTGCCATAACGATGAGCTGTGTGATGGTAACGTATCTCCACATAAATATTCCCCACCATTTCCAGAAATTCTGCGATTTTACAAAAAAATCGGGATCATCTGCTGTTGCAGGTGCTTTATGATGCAAACCATGATTCTTTCTGAGTTTTTTATAAGACATTCCGGCGAAAAGAAAAACGGACAATGTTCCTAAAACCTTGTTGACGGTTTTATTTTTAGACAAACCGCCATGCATGGCATCGTGCCCGGTTATAAAAAGTCCGGTGTATAAATAGGCTTGTAAAATAATATGCAAATACATCCATGGATTGGTGGCGGAGAAACTTACATAAGTGAGCATGTAAACCAGGTGAAATGCCCACAATAATATCACCAGAAGGGCGAAAACAATTCCCATAGTTTAGGTAATTATTATATTGATAAAATCTGAGAGATCATGGCAAAGTAGTCAGAATCAAATGAAAAACACCTAACAGCGCGGTTTCGGGTTACTTTACATGAATTGGTCAAAATTAAGAATATATTCTTAACTTACAAAAAGATATGAGGGGGCAAAACAAGAATTAATAAAATATATTTAATAGTTGAATGTAATTGCGTGAATAAAGGTCTCCGGATGGGTTCATTGAAAAGATGTAAAGGATACCTCAGCGTTTGAAAATTTTAATATAAGTGTCCACTCTAAAAAGTATATTGTCCACAAATTACACGAATTGACACTGATTATCATGCCTGATATTCAGATGAATAAAAACATGGTAATTGTACGAATTTCTCCGAAAACCCATTTTCGGAGTGGACTCATATGAGGAAATGAATACATGGGTATTTGGCTTTTGATCGCCATATTCATCTGTTTATAATTTGATTAAATAGGTTAGATGGAGTTTGCTAACATGCTGACTGCATGCTTTTGATGCCACGAATTATAATCATGTGCGAGTGTCAAAATTTTTGTCATGGCTCGGTTCATTCCTGTTCATTAGTGTTGGATGAGTGGTTATTTCCCGAATGGTATTCACCCAAAACCTGCAGTTGATCGATCAAAGGGCTGATTGCCCTGAGGGCTTTTTTGTATCTTTCAAACTCGTCAAAAATCAGATCTACATAAAAAAAGTATTCCCACTCCTTACCGATGATGGGTGCAGATTGTATTTTGGTTAGGTTGATGTTGTAAAATGCAAGCACCGAAAGAATTTGTGATAAACTGCCTGTTTTGTGAGGTAGTGAAAAGCAGATCGATGCTTTATCAGGTTCTGAATTGGATTCATTGGTCACCATTTCTTCTTTCCTGTCATATTGTGTTAGTGCCAGAAAACGGGTAAAATTGCGTTTGTTGGTTTCAATTCCTTTTTCAAGAATTTCAAGTTCATACATTTCGGCTGCCAATTGGGAGGCCAATGCAGCATACCCTTTCAGTTTGTTATCAGCAATCCATTTAGCACTCAGCGCTGTATCGGTTGAGTCAACAATTTTGATGTTTCTTTTACGGAAAGGTTCCAGATATTCTTCGCATTGAATGATCGCCATGGGGTGTGAATGAATTTCCACGATATCTTGTAAAGATTGTCCGGGTAAGGCCATGATGTTTTGTTCTATGCGCAGGTAGATCTCACCGGCTACCCAAAGCGAAGAACTTTTCAGCAAAGAATAATTGGGAAGCAGCGAACCACCGAGGGAGTTTTCAATGGCAACAATTGCCATATCAGCCTGTTTGCTCTTTACCAATTCAAATGATTCTTTGAAAGTATGGCAAGGGAGGATCTCTATCGTTTGATGATCGAAAAATTTACGTGCAGCCATATCGTGAAATGCACCTGCAAACCCCTGAATGGCGACTTTATAGTTTTCATGCCTGTCTTTCTGTTCTTTCATTTTGTATTGTTGAATGTAAGATTGATGATTCTAAAAGCATTCTCACTGATTGCATGTGTTTTTTGGCAAAGGTAAGTAAAATAGATTCAGGCTTTTGTGACAGCTATCATATTTCTGTAAAGTGCTTGCAGGAAAACGCCCATTGCTGCGATGGCCCCGCGTTCAAAACAGTCGATTACGAAAAGTAAACTCCTGTTTTTAGTCATCTTCATCCTTGTACCTGACGCTTTCTTTATCAAGCATCGTTACATTCGTGAGTTTTCTTGCTGACACTAATTAATTGTTTAAAACTTCATAGAAAACATTTTTTAGCTCAGCAATGGATAAGTTTCAAAAAGTTTCTAATAAAGATTCGGGTTTTTCCCGGATTTTATTGTTCACGATAAAATAGTTTTCCGCTTTTTTTCGCATATTATAATTGAGGGTCATACTTTCCCCGTAGGCACCAGATGATGAAATGGAGAGAATATCTCCACGCCTGGTGAGCGGAAGATTTACATTTTTGGCAAATACATCACTTGATTCACAAACCGGTCCTACCACATCATAAACAAATTCTTCATTTTGTGAAGTAAGATTCGTGATCCGGTGAACTGCCTGATAAAGGGAAGGACGCATAAGTTCAGTCATTCCGGCATCGGTAACCACAAAATCCTTGTTTACCCCTTTTTTGGTATAAAGAACTTTAGTGATGAGTTGACCACATTGTCCTACCAAACTTCTTCCCAGTTCAAAATGCACCGGTATATGCTCCGGGATCTGCAGGTTCTGATGGAAGATATTGAAATAAGAATCAAAATCGGGTACAGGGTTTTCATCAGGTGACAGATAATCGATCCCCAATCCGCCACCGAGGTTCAATATTTTTCCACCATACTGATCGATGTCATAATTGATCCAGATATCATTTACTTTTTTCGCCAATTGGGCAAAGGCATTTAGTCCGGTGATCTGCGATCCGATATGAAAATGGATCCCCATAAAGTTCAAAGATGCTGATTTTTCGCAAAAATCGAGTGCCTGTTGTAATTGGGACAAATGAATTCCAAACTTGTTTTCTTCCAATCCGGTGGTGATGTAATGATGCGTATCGGCTTTAACACCCGGATTTACTCTCAACGCTACCGGTGCTTTCAAATGGATTTTTTGGGCGATCTGGTCAATTACTTCCAGTTCCTCAATAGATTCGCAATTAATACAGAATATTTCATTTCTGAGTGCTGTTTCAATTTCTTCATCAGACTTTCCCACACCGGCATACACGATCATGGAAGCAGGAAACCCGATCCTGATGGCTTCTGTGATCTCATTTCCACTAACACAATCCACTCCCAATCCTTTTTTCATGATCGTGTGGGTAATTGCAGGGTTATTATTTGCTTTGATAGCATAGTGTATCTTATAACCGAAAGGAGCTGATGCTTTCAGTGCCTTGTTTAATGTTAGATGAAGCAAATCCAGATCGTAAAGGTAACAGGGAGTTTTCAGGGATTGATATTGAGACATGGTTGTTTTTTTGAAGAGGAATTTTTGCTAAATAGTTGATGAAGAGAGCGTAAAGCATCTGTTTTTTGTTCAAGAGGCAAAACCAGCGTAACATTATGGGCACTTCCACCCATTGAGATCATTTTGATATCGTAATTTTCCACCAGATTCAATATGTTCGAGAAATGGTGGGGGACATCACCCACCACACATATGATACACTGTTTTTTTTCTATCTCGATCCTTCCCAATTCCAGAAGTGCCTGCTCAAGTTCAGGTAATTTGGAATCATCATCAATTGTCATGGAAACAGAAACTTCTGAAGTTGTAACCACATCAACGGGTATTTGCAACTGATCGTAAATCTCGAAAAGTTTTCTGAGGAATCCATAGGCGTTGAACATACGTCCTGATGTGATTCTGATGACAGTGATATGATCTTTGGCAGCAACGGCTTTGATGCGTTTGGCTGATTTATTTTTTCTGATCACCGTGCCACATGCCGTGGGGTTGAGTGTGTTTTTCAGATAAACAGGTATGTTTCTTTCTCTGGCAGGTCTTACGCAGGATGGATGCAGTATTTTTGCTCCAAAGTAGGCAAGTTCAGATGCTTCTGCATAAGACAATTCGCGCACTGGGCTGGTGTTGGGAATAAACCGGGGATCATTATTGTGTAATCCGTCAATATCTGTCCAGATTTCAACCCTTTCTGCTTTTATTGCGGCACCAATTAAGGTAGCAGTGTAGTCGCTGCCCCCTCTTTTCAGGTTGGTTACGTATCCTTCATGCGATGAACATATAAAACCTTGAGTAATGTAAACACCTTTGCCGTTAAATTCATTCATGCTTTTCAGGCGCTTTTCTATATCATGCAAATCTGGTTCATCCATCTCATTGAGTTGAATAATGGCAGGGGCATTGAGCAAAACAGTTTCCGGATTTTGCATCATTCTGTAGTTTCTGACCATGGCAGATGTGATCATTTCTCCCAATGATAAAAGAAGTTTGTGACTCCTTTCATCATATTTCTTTTCGAGGATCTCATATCCAAGAGAAAAATACTTTTTAACCACCTCCAGTGTTTCATCGGTTAGATGCTGATTGCCTTGCAAAAGGTCTATAGTTTCCTGTTCGAATCTGAACCTGATACCCGCAAGTTTTTGCTGTGCATGGTTGCTTTCACCATTTTTCCAACAGAATGCTGTTTCTTCAAGTTGGTTTGTTACCCCCGACATTGCAGAACAAACAACAATGCAGTCGGGGTGCTGATCTATAATGGCTGATACTGTTTTTATCCTTTCTGCATTTGCCAGCGATGTACCGCCAAATTTTAATATTTCCATGAATTGAGAATGTTCTGTGAGTTTCTTTACATATGCTTATATTCTTTGCTGAACAAAAGCGCTTATCATGCTCTTCTCTTTGAGTAGATTTCTGATGTTCAGATGAAAAACTGTGCAAAGTAATAACAAGATTTTCACACAATAAAATTTTTCTTTGTAAAAAACAAATTTATAACTTTGTGTTAAATATTTAACGTCAGAATTGTCGTTTAAAAAAATATATTATATGAATATATCACAATTGGTAGATAAACTCATTGCAAGGTCCCCTTTCCTGGAAGAAGCGCTTTCTGAAGGATTGATCAATGTTTCTTCGCTGGCAAGGAGTTTACAGGAAGATGTGGAAAAGCTTTCGGGGCGAAAAATACAAACCGGCGCCATTATTATGGCCATCAACCGGCGACCAGCAGGGCGTAGTTTTAAGATCAGCAAAGAGATTAAAGACTTTATGAGCAAATTGGGGGATTTAATTGTAAGGTCTGATTTACAGGATTATACCATTTCCAATTCGGCTGGGTTGAATAAATGCAACCAATTGCTGATGGAAGAGGTAGCGCTTGAAAAAGATATTTTTTGTACCATTTCGCAGGGCGTTTTTGAAACTACAATTGTGGCGAGTGCATTGCTCGAAAGACGTATTGAGAGCATTTATTCCGGGGAGAAAATATCATCACGTAAGAAAAAGTTAAGTTCTATTACCATTAAATTACCTGAAAAAAACACTGAAGTATCAGGTATTTATTATTTTCTGATGAAGAATTTGGCATGGGCAGGTATCAATATATGCGAAGTTATTTCCACCAGCAATGAAATCACCATTGTGGTTGATGAAAAAGATGTCCACGATGCTTTTTCCATATTATTGGGTGTGAAAAATGTTTGAGACAAATAAGGTTTTGCTTTTTTAACCCCATTGGGTGAGGCTGTGGTTACCAAAACTCAAAGAGAAAAAACCAAAACACAATGGAGGATGGTTTTTTGGGAAAAAGGTTTACTGCTTTCAATCAAAAAGAAGATATCAACGATATGAAGCAGTAGTAATGGGAAACGAGTACTTGTTTCACAACTTCAGTTGATCCAGAACAAGCAGAAAGTCTTTTACTTCCAGGGGTTTTGTTAAATATTCATCCATCCCTTTGTTCATGTATTTTTCGCGGTCGCCCTCAAAGGCGTTGGCGCTCAGTCCTACAATAGGAGGAAGGTTTTTGTAAATATTTTTCAATTTCTGTGTTGCCGTAATTCCATCCATTCCAGGCATCTTGATGTCCATAAGAATGAGATCAAATTTTTGAGTAGGATAAATTTCCATAACTTCCTCTCCATTTTTTACGGTAGTGCAGGTATGCCCCAGTTCTTTCATCATGAGCGATATCACCATTTGATTCACCTTTTGATCTTCAGCAAAAAGAATATTCAGTGATTTTCTTTTCCGGGCGATACTTTCAGATGTCGATTCTGATTCTTTAGGTTTCGCTGCTTTTTTTGCTTTAAAGGTAAACCAGAATTTGCTGCCTTTTGAGGGTTGACTTTCCACGCCAATATTTCCGCCCATAAGTTTTGTGAGTTCCTTACTGATAGACAGTCCCAGTCCGGTACCTTCAAAATACCTGGTTTCTTCCTGCCCCACTTGCGAAAAAGGTAAAAAAAGTACAGACATTTTTTCTTTTTTGATGCCGATACCAGTATCAATCACTTCCATTCTTACTACGATATCGTCTTCATCCAATTCGTCATTATGGTTATACCCTGATGAGGGATGATTTTTTTCGAGCAGTGCCCTGAGTTCAATTTTACCATCAAAAGTAAATTTTACGGCATTGGAAACAAAATTGTTTACAATTTGGAAAATGCGGTGTTGGTCAGCCAAAAGGTAGGCAGGCAGTTGCGGATCAACATAAGTTTCCCATTCAATATCTTTTTTGCAAATTGTTTTGAAGAGGGCGCCTGCACTTTCGAAGATCTGATTGGTTTCGAACACCTCTTTTTTCATGACAATTTTACCGGCTTCAATTTTCGAGTAGTCAAGGATCAGGTTGATGATCTCTCTTAGGTTTACACCAGATAGTTTGAGTGTATTGATAAATTCGCGCTGATGATCGGTAAGCCGGGTTTTGGAAAGCAGGTCTACCATCCCCAGAATTCCGGTAAGCGGGGTACGTATTTCATGACTCATGTTGGCAAGGAATTTTTGTTTAAATTCTGCCGATTTTTTGCTCAAGACGATCTGGTTTCTCAGTTCTTCATTGTTTTTCCGCTCAGTAATATCGCGGATAATACCCATAACAAGCTTTTTATTATCCATTACAATTTGGGAAGTACTGTATTCTACCTGTATCGTTTGCCCATCTTTGGTTAAAATAGAACCTTCAATGGAGTTAGAACCTGATGGGATCGTTTTGGATGTTGATGAGATATTATTAGTTATTTCGGTGTTTAGTATTTTTTTGTAGTCAAAGTTTTTTGCCAGCAACTCTTTTTTGTTGTACCCTGTAATTTTACAGAATCTTTCATTTACGTATTCAAAATATTTTTTGTTTCGTATGTAAATTCCATCAAAAGCATTTTCGGTTATATTTCTGTATTTTTCTTCGCTTTGCGCCAGTTTTTCCTGTGTTTTCACCAATTGTGTAATATCTCTTGAAACACCTACAAGGCCAGTAATTTCCCCATCATTGTTTTTGATGGGTACTTTACTGGCATTGAGCCATCTCCATCCCTGGCTGGTTTTGATATATTCAATTCTGCCAAGAATGGGTTTTCCGGTTTTGAGCAAAGATTTTTCTTCCTGATAGGCTTTGCGCGAATGCTCGGTATTAAAAAAGTCAAAATCTGTTTTGCCCAGCGCTTCCTCCGGGTTTTTTACACCAAGTATTTTTGCTTGTGAGAGGTTTACCTTTGTAAATTTACTTTTTCTGTCTTTAAAATAAATCGTATCAGGAATATTATCCATGAGTGATTGCAGCAACCTCTGCTCTCTGGAAAGTTGTTCTTCCGAGGAACGGGTTTCGGTAATATCCCTTACAATGGCTAACACCAGATCATCGGTAAGGGGCGATAACCTGGCCTCGAAATATTGTTTGTTTTCACTTTCCTGAATTTGATACTCCAGGATGACCATCTCCGAGCTATCAACACACTTGCGGTATGCTTTAATATGCCTTTCACCCTCTTTGTCTCCGAATACGTCTTTTACATTAATACCCTGTACTTTCTTCGATTCCACTACCTTATCAGAGGGGTCGTGTGTGAAAACCTCTTTGTAAAATCCATTTTTATCGGTGATGAACAGCAGGTCGGGGAGCGCTTTCAGAATGGCATTGAGTCGTGTGGTTTGCTCCTTGATCTTGATCTCATTTTTTTTGTGTCCGGTTATATCCCTTCCAACGGCTATAACGGCTTTTTCGCCGAAGTAATAGCAAGGTGAAATACTAACTTCCTGGATAAACTCCTTATGGTGTTTGTTTTTTCCATAAAAATCAATGAGCTGAGGCTCCCCATTATATGCTTTTTTGATGGTTTCAAGAATTTCCCTCGGGTTGTTTTTGCTTTCGGGGTCCAGATCTTTGATGTTTTTCCCTATGATCTGCTTTTTGGAAAGCCCTTCAATCTTTTCAGCAGCTTTGTTAACGTTAAGGAAGAAGCCTTGTTGGTCCTGGATATAAACTGCATCATTGATGCTGTCAAGAATTCCCTGGTAAGTTTTTTGAGAGATCTGTAATTTTTCATCAGCCCTTTTTTTTGCTGTAATATCAGCGGCAAGGCCGTCGATTCTGATGGGTCTGTTTTTTTCATCATAAGTGATCTTGCGTTTATCGAGAATCCATTTGGCACTACCACTGGGTAAAATGATCCTGTATTCCATTTCAAAATATCGCAATGGTTCGAAATTCTCAATATTTTTGATCACATATCCCTTGTCATCCGGATGTATGATCTCCTTCCAAAGGTCCATATCTTCCATAAATGCGGATGCATCAATACCTAAAACTCTTTTACAGGAAGAACTTATATATTCGGGTTTTTTAAAACCGATCCGCTGCGACCATATCATTTCATCCACCGAATCAAGTATGTTTTGAATGATCCTTTCCCGCTCTTTTAGTCTCTGGTTGAGCGATTGTTGTTCTTCAAGCAAACTTTTCAGTTCTTCATTCATTTGAATGTATTCTTCATTCAATGCTTCAAATTCATAGTTGTCCTCCTTCAGACGATTGATATTTTTGTCTGCATGAGAATTTTTTTCAGAATAAGAATCCATCATAATCCGGAAGGGTTGAAAAATAATAAGGAGTATTTTTTAGGAAATCCAAAAATACGGATAATTAGTCTAATAAGAAAATAAATCGTTGAATCCCAATGTCCCGGTCGGGTTTTAATTGATTGAGAAACCCGCAAGAAACTGAAAATCAGTCTTATTTTCATCTGTAAAAGATATTTGAACACCTAATGAGATAAGCGGTAAAAGCCGGAACAAATGCATATCGCCTCTGATACTTATGCCATAGGAGAAAAAGGATTCATTTAATGCAGCCTGGGGTTCATCGTTGCGGGCAAAAAGTTTTCCCTCGGCGTAGTCTGCGAAAATATTGGCTCTTATGCGCATCAGGTATATCAGATACCTGATACTTAGATCAGGATACAAAAGGGGAAATGCATAATCTGCTGTATAAGCAGAAAGGGATTGATGATCAAGAAAGTAGAATCCTCTGGGATAGGAAACAACATTGCCAAAGGTGTAAGGATCGGCTACCCGTTTCTGCCAGGAGGCAGATAGTCTTATTCCATGGTGGGGGAAAAGACCCGGAATATAAAAGATATTTCTTACTGCAGCAATGCTACTTTCATTGTCTTCAAAAAATGGGGTATGACGGTACCTGACGTCGAGCACCTGACCCCAACGTGGAAAAATATCGCGCTTTACTGTTCTCATTTGGTAGTAAGCAACCATTCCGTATTCCTGCTGATAAATTTCATCACCCGAAAAAGAAAAATTTTGATTATCCATGGAAAATCTTTCCGGTGTATTTCTGTTGGAATAAATTTGCAGGTATCCAATCCCGGCATTGGGTTGAAAGCCTATAAAGAAAGCGTTTTTGCGAAACTGCATGGGCAAGGATAAAGTCAGATCAAAATTTCTTTCACCATAAAGGAAATTTTTTTCCTCGTCGTTGTCGGTATAATAAAAACGCCGCTGGCCGACGGAAGAGTTGAGGTTGATCAGGGGATAGAATCCCTGATAGGAATAATCGACACTGAATTTTCCTGCTTGTTCATTTACATCCCACAAATACCCTAAGTTAGCAAAAGATGTACTGAGTTTGTTTTGAAAAAGCAACGAAACTCCGGGATTAACCTCCTGTGCGTCCACGTCAAGATTAGCGGGCAACCAGCTGTGAAGGTGAAAAAGGTTTCCTGCCTTACTGTAATGATTTGTTTCATAGGTCTTTGGTGTTTCTTTGCTTTCACTGATCAAGCCGGATTCCTGTTCGGTGTAAGTTTTGTAAAAATTAACCGAACGATCTTCCACCTCACTGAGGGGCGCAGCGAATAAATCTTCTTCATGGGTAAAATATGCATGATAACCCTGATCGGAATACCCGGAAAAATACATTTTCTTATTTTTAACTCCAGGCAATGGATGAGTGGCACCAAATGGAGTTGAGATCAGTTGAACAACTTCTCCTGTTTCTCTATTTGCTCCATAAATATTGTTGATGCCCGACCAGGCAGCCGAAAAGATGATTTGGTTTTTCCAAAAAGCAGGGTTTGTGATTTGGGTGTATGTAGGCGGAAGGATATTCTCTACATTCTTTGTAAAAGGGTTGATAACATCAATTCTTTTTCCGTGGTCATTCAATGCTGTAACAACGATCAAATCCTCCTCCGGGTGCCAGGCAGGTTGTTGAATAAAATCGTTTTCTTTGAAATGGAAGCGGCTCAACTCCTCACCCGATGCTGCATCAATCACAACAAGATAGTTTTTATCTGTGTCGGTGGTTTCTGTAACAGCAATTTTTGTGGCATCTGCAGAAAGAGCAGGAGAGAAGAATCTGGTTTTCCGGGTCAGGCGTTTTCTTTTTCCGCTTTCCAGATCATAGATCATGATCTCCGACCAGTTTCTATGTTCCCAGCGAGGATCAGGACGCTGCTCATTCCATACCATTTTATGATGGGCATAGTCAAAAGCATCAGGAAAATAAAAACCCGGATAAAAAAGTTTTTCTTCTTGTCCATGAGTAATTTGCACTACCTGCGGAATTTCCTTTAATCCGGTTTTCACTGCAATGATCACAGAATCATTTTT
This sequence comes from uncultured Bacteroidales bacterium, assembly GCA_964390665.1. GTDB lineage: Bacteria > Bacteroidota > Bacteroidia > Bacteroidales > UBA7960 > SKVR01. Next base: position 22,441 of record CAYMLS010000031.1, read on the forward strand.
TGGGAATACCGGGTGGTATTGAACAAATAGCTTATTGTCAGGAGATATTTGTTGTGTTTGTGAATAGTGATGCTTAGATTTTTGTTCATTCCAAAGCGAATCGAGCATCAAAAATGTGTGCCGGTAATGTTGTTGGATCCCTTTGCCGGATTGTTTTTTCATCCCTTTGGAAAATGCACCGATGAGCCATGGTTTTCGTGCTGCATGATCTACGGCATTGCTCCAAAAGAGCTTTCCATATTGCGCCCTTGCAGCAGCTACCATGTGGTAACCCAGTTCGTAATGATTGGGTACATAATCTTTGTAAGAACCAAATTGTGCTTTATCAAAAGAATATATACCTCTGTTCAGAACCTGTGCCCTCAGTCCTTGCTCAAATTCAGGGAGTCTGCCTCTGCCCGAATGGGTAAAAGCGGTTTCTGTTACCACTGCATCTCCCTCCATAAACCAGAGAGGCATATGTAATCCCAGTACAATACCAGTACCTGCTTCTCCAAAGAGGATACTCAGAATTTTGGTAACTCCCTGATTGAGTTTATCAATTTGCACCACATGCCTGAATTCGTGAACTACCAATCTCTCCATCCAAAGGTGTGTATCGTTGTCAGCAGGAGCCTGTGTATAAAGTTCGATGCGTGCGGGAGCCCATGAAACAAACCCGTTTGATGTAACAGTTTGATTATGAATGATTACTGAGACTTTTCGTGGATCATGTTCCAGACTTTTCCCCGCATGGTCGTAAGCAAATTCCAGCAAATTGGCAACATATTGCGCCGGCCCGGCATACTCTTCAGGAAAAATGATTTGGAAATTCTCTGTTTGTATTTGCTTCCATTGAATGGAAAAGGGATCCTGACCAGCATTGTAAAACTGGGCGCTGGCAGTGGGAACAGCTGCCCAAATAAAAACGAAATAAAGGATGATGAAACAAAGGGTATATCTCATTGATAATTGCTTTTAAAAAGTTTTTTTTTTTGTTTAAAAACCGGTATGGTTGTAATTGTTTGAATGTATCATCCTTACTTCTTCCATGCAAGAATCTATTTGATTACTTTTTCCCATCCGGTGCGGGAAAGATTTCTGTAAATGATGAATCCTGCTATGGCAGCAATAGCAAGAAATAACATTGCTTCGGGATACATTCCGAATATGATCCTGCCAATGCCAAAGAGAGAAAACAATACCAGAAAACAACCTGCAATATAATTGACAAGCATCATTCCCAAGCCTTTATCGGGTTCTACCTCCGGCATTTCTGCTGCAATGGGTTTCCATCCCGGACCACCAGGGTGAACTTTTTTGTAAAAAGATCGCAGCGTTTGGGTTTCTGTAGGGCGTGTTGAATAGGTAACGATCATCCATACGATGGTTGACCAGACTACAATGATGATCAGGGTAGGTTCGAATGCCAGTTTAAAATGAAATGCCAAAATGGGGTAAACGGCATAGGGTGCTATCATCGCAGCAATTTCCGTCCATGCATTGATACGCCACCAAAACCATCTCAACAGCAAAACCAGACCGATACCTCCGCTGCATGCCAGAATAAACCTCCATGCATCGCTAATACGATCGAACTGAGTAGTAATGATCAGAGAAAAAATGATCAGTAAAAAAGTTGTAACCCTCGATACTTTGACATAGAATTTTTCGCTGGCACCCGGTTTTATAAAAGGTTTGTAAAGGTCGTTAACGATATAGGAGGTGCCCCAGTTGGTTTGCGAGGCAATGGTAGACATATATGCGGCAAAAAATGCTGCCATCAAAAGACCGAGCAGTCCTGAGGGCAAAAGATCTCTTATCACCATTACGTATGTGGCTCCTTTATCTGTTGCATCGGGATACATGACCAATGCTGCCAGTGCTACCAGTATCCAGGGCCAGGGGCGAATGGCAAAGTGTGCGATCTGAAACCAGAGCGTTGCCAGCAATGAGTTCTTCTCGTCTTTGGCCGACATCATTCGCTGGGCAACATAACCACCACCACCAGGTTCTGCCCCGGGGTACCAGCTGGCCCACCACTGTACACCCAAATAGGCCACCACTGCCACTACACTCATTTGTAAAATGCCTGATGCCTGCTGTTCAATCGATTGATTCCCCACAACAGGTAAATAATCGAATACCCAATCAACGTGCTCCAGCGATGTTTTTAGTCCACTGATCCCTCCCACATGATCCAGCGCCACAATGGCAAGAATAATGCTTCCGCCCATGGCGATCACAAACTGAAACGAGTCGGTTATGGAAACCCCCCATAAACCTGAAATGGAGGAATAGATCGCAACAAAGATCATCATCATACCTACCACCAGCAGGTGGGCACTGAAGTTAATTCCTAAAAAACTGACTTGCTGGATACCCCACAGGGTAAGATCGGGAAACATGACCTGCAATATTTTGACCATTGCCAGATTTACCCATGCCATCACCACTGCGTTCATCATGATACCGATATACACTGCCCTGAATCCTCTCAGAAACCGCGCTTCTTTTCCGGAATATCTGATAGAAACAAATTCAGTATCAGTCATGATGTTTGCTCTTCGCCAAAGGCGGGCAAAGAAAAAGACCGTAAGCATTCCCCCAAAAAGCATATTCCACCATAGCCAGTTGCCTGAAATACCTCCTTGTGCCACCAGTTCTGTAACAGCCAGTGGAGTATCGGCAGCAAAGGTGGTGGCCACCATGCTCGTGCCGGCAATGTACCAGGGAAGGTTTCTGCCGGTAAGAAAGAAATCTGTTGTACTTTTGCCGGCTCTTTTCGACAAATAAAGACTTATTCCCATGCTGAAGATCAGGAAGGATGCTATGATAACCCAGTCTAAAGTTGAAATATACATGAATAATAATTTATGTTTTTATAAATGGTTTTCAGATAGGAAACCCTTCTGGGTTTT
>CAYMLS010000032.1:0-24757 GCA_964390665.1 uncultured Bacteroidales bacterium
CATTTTTAAACCAAAATTCATGTTAGAAAATATTGCCAAACAGTTTTTCCCTTATACGATTATTTCGGATATACAACCTTTCGGTAATGGTCATATCAATAATACCTACAAGGTTACTACAAAGGGAGAAGAGTCTGAATTTATTCTTCAGCGCATCAATACCGATGTTTTTAAAAATCCGCAGGGTATTGCCAAAACACATTTACACCTGGAGGATACGATTTTCAAAAGCAACCACAATTTGGTTATCGCCAAACTGATCCCTACTTCAACAGGTGAGAATTTATTCGTTGACAACGAAGGGGGTGCCTGGAGAGCAACCAGCTTTATCGATGAATCCTATACCATAGAGGTGGTGGAAGAACCCTGGCAGGCTTACGAAGCGGGTAACGCTTTCGGATGGTTCGCCAAATCTTGCAGGAAGCTGAATCCCCATGATTTTGAAGAATCAATCAAAGATTTCCACCGTTTATCTTTCAGAATTGCTCAATTAGACGATGCCATTCAGGAAAATAAGGTCAACAGACTGGAAAATGTAAAACCCATTGTTGATTTTTTTAAAGATAGGCAGCACGAACTGAGCAGTATTGAAACCTCGGTGGATGAAGGTGAGATTCCATTGCGGATGGTTCACAACGACACCAAGATCAATAACCTTTTGTTTCGTGGTCAAAAAGCTGCCGCGGTCATTGATCTGGATACTGTGGGACCGGGAATCCTCTATTATGACTATGGAGACGCGCTTCGCACCTCTGCCAATACTGCCAACGAAGATGAAAAAGACCTGGATAAAGTAGTGTTTCACATGGGGTTTTTTGAAGCCTTTACGAAAGGATATATGCAACAGGTGAAATCTATTATGAATACCAGGGAGGAAAAATCTTTTTATCTTGCACCCAAGTTAATGACCTACATTATTGGTATCAGATTTCTTACCGACTATCTGAACGGAGATGTATATTATAAAACCGCTTATGATGAACACAATCTGGTACGTTGTAAAGTGCAGAAAAAACTCATTGAATCTATGGAAAACCAACAGGAGAAGATAAAACAGATCATCGACGATTGCATTAAATCCTATGCATTCTGATGGTTTTCTCCCATACATGAGCGTTTCAGAGATGGATAATGCTAATAAAAAACCTTTGAGGAACAAATGAATCATTCCAAACTCAATGAATTCTTTTTTTTGGGTAAAAAAACATCGTTAACCAGATTGATGAGATATCATTTTCTAATTACCTGAATTTTAATCATTAAAACATACATTTCATGGAAACGAAAACAATTATGAAAAAACTGTTCTACTTTATATGGGTAGCGGTGGCCTTTTATGGGTGTAATACAAGCACGGGATATCAGGCAGGTGAAACCTTTGAACCTGTGGAAGCTTTTCCCACACCGGATCGTCCTGCCGGGCAATCCCATGTACTCGAATTAAGAGCCGACCCAATTGATACTGTGAATATCGCCATCATTGGTTTGGGTATGCGTGGACAGGGGGCGGTCAGAAGAATGTCCTTTATTGAAGAAACCCGTATAGTTGCATTGGTGGATGTGGTCCCCTCTTCTGTGGAAAGAGCACAGCAAACACTTCAAGATATGGGCAGACCTCCCGCCGCTGAATATACCGGTGAGGAGGCATGGAAAGAGGTTTGCGAAAGAGAAGATGTTGACCTTGTTTACATCTGCACGCACTGGGATCTTCATACGCCCATTGCCGTTTATGCTATGGAAAACGGGAAACACGTGGCAACTGAAATTCCGGCTGCTCTTACCATCGAAGAGGCCTGGCAACTGGTAAATACGGCTGAAAAAACCCGGAAACATATGATGATGCTCGAAAACTGCAACTACGATTTCTTTGAAATGGCTACCCTTAATATGGCTCAGCAAGGGCTTTTTGGTGAACTTGTTCATGCAGAAGGTGCATACATCCATGATCTGCGATCCATGCTTTTTGCTGAAAGAGGAGAACCTGGTCATTACTGGGATATGTGGCGACTCAGGCATAACGAAGAAAAGAATGGATCGCTTTATCCAATGCACGGACTGGGACCCCTTGCACATGCCCTCAATATTCACAGGGGCGACAAGATGGAATATCTCGTTTCGGTTTCAAGTGATCAGTTTGGACTGACTGCTTATGCCGAAGAAAAATTTGGTAAAGACTCGGATTATGCACGCCGTGATTATGCCCGCGGTGACATGAATACCACGGTTATTAAAACCGCTAAAGGAAAAACAATTAAAATTCAGCATGATGTTACCAGCCCACGACCTTATAGCCGTATTCACATGCTTAGCGGAACAGAAGGGTTTGCCCAAAAATGGCCCCGAACGGGTATAGCCCTGGAACCAGATGCCCATTGGTGGCTTTCTGATGAAGAACTTGATTCGATGCTAAAGGTTTATGAGCACCCCATCGTGAAAGAGGTTGGAGAAAAAGCCAAAGAAGTGGGTGGACATGGCGGCATGGATTTCATCATGGATTACAGACTGATATATTGCCTCAGACACGGATTACCACTCGACCAGGATGTTTATGATGCTGCTGAATGGTCATCAGTGATTGAATTATCGCAGGTATCGGTGGCAAACCATGGTATGCCGGTAAAAATACCTGACTTTACCCGGGGTGCATGGAATGAACTGAATACAGTTACCTATTACACCCATGAATAGATCGTATTGATTGTTGTTTATTTGTTTTGTTTTGTATTTCCTTACCCTGTTTTTTAATACAGGAAGGAATTAATGAGAAGCACTTATAAACCTGGCAGGGTGGTTAGGTGCTTCTTTTTTTATGCCGACAAGGCAAACTCCCTCACGGTTTCTTTGCGGTAGTACTTTTTAAGATCTTTGTAATTTTTGAATTTCAGCGTTTCATATTTCAATGTTTCGGTATCAACAATGACCCCCTGAAAACGACCCATTGAGCATGAACCGCTGTTTATATACTGTTTTTTTGTGTTCAGGTAGTATGTTTTGTGTGCTTCTATCTTATGGGTATGACCTAATAAAACCAGGTCGTTGTTTTTCAATAACCGCAAAGCATGTGAAAGGTAGCGTATGGAATCATATTTTTTGGGTATTTTGTTGATCGCCTCGTTCATTTCCAGTATCCTGAAATATGTCCTGAGTACCCAGGAAGTTTTGCTTATCCATCGCAAAAGATTAAAACCCAGTGTCTGAATTTTTCTTCCCAGGTGCGTACCGTTCATAAAATCAGCACTGTGTCCGTGTTCAATATAGATTCTTTGTCCCAAACGGTTGGTGAAGGTAATATTGTCTTCTCCAAAAGGACAAATAGCATCATGATTGCCTTTTAAGTAGATGATATCAGGATGATTCAGAAGGAATTGGGTTAATTTCTTATTGTTTTTCGAGATTTCCTGAAAAGAATATTTGTACAATTCAAATACATCACCATTGAGTACGATTTTGTCAATATTTTCCTCCCTGCTCACTTTCTCTAAGGCTTTGATGAAATCAGAAGGATTCCATCCAAAAGTTTCAAAATGATCGTTGTTACCAATATGAAGGTCGGATATGATGAGTAAATTCATAAGGCGTCGGTGATTAAGAAATAATATGTTCAGATACCAATGGGGTACCGTTTTTAATTTGCATGTTTTTGATATTTGTTTTGTAATGACTGTAAATCTGCGGATTCTGAATAATCGTGTTGATTTTTTCCGGCAGGCGCGATGTGCTTTTTTCGTAAATACCCAACAGGTTGTCGCGCACAAATTCCATATTGCCTTTTTCCTGCTCCCAGATATAGTTGTTGATTACCGGTATTTTTCCCGAAATAAGTATTTCCATGAATGTGCTGGCTCCGCATTTGGTAACCACTATATCGGCAATGTTGATCAATTCATAAATAAAATCAACGTATCCGAAAATTTTCAGAGAAGGTTCATGGTACTTTTTCTTTATTCTCCATGCTTTCCTGTATAATGTTTTGTTGTTGCCACATACCATCGCAATATCTGCTGATGGATTGTTTTTCAGGACTCTTTTCAGGATTTTTGATCCTCCCGGCATTCCATCGCCTCCCCCCAGGATCAGGATAAGTTTTCTGTCCTCTTTAAAACCAAGATTTTCTCTGGTGCTTTTTCTTACTATTTCAGGAAGAGGGCGGCTGAACTTTTCGTCCAGCACAAAAGGATATACAGTGATGGAGGAAAGGTCAACATTTTGGGAAACAGCATACCTTTTCACCCTTTCCGAAAAAACAATAAATTGCATTTTGTTCTCCAAAAACCAAATAGGATGCGCTGTAAAAGGATCGGTTACCAGGGTAATGACGGGTATTTGCCATTGGTTTTTTTTCAATACTGCCAAAACTGGTTTGATCAGGAAAAAGTGAAAAATGACAATTTTGGACGGTTTTTCTTTTTGGATGATTTTTTCCAGGTGAGGGATCACAAACCACGATACGAATAATGCTGTAACGGAAGCGATCCAGCGGATCTTGTTCAAAGCGTAAAGCATCTCAAATACCCATACGGCATTTGCCTGCGATTTGCGGTACCCATCTTCAATGGTATATTTCAACCATTTGTTGACCCCTTTGAAACCATCGTGTAAGAGGGGTTTTGCTTTTTCAGGATAACGGGATTGGAGATAGTTGGCCAGTGAACGGGCAGGGGCAAGATGTCCACCGCCGGTTTTCAGATACAAAAACAATTGCCTTTTTTGCATACTTGAACTAAATTGAGGTTTTGCAATATTAGTCCTTTACTGTTAATGAAATATAAAGGCAACCTTACATTTACATTAATTTCTATGGTTTTATAAAAAGAGTTTTATGTCTTTTTCACCAGATAAAAAACTTACCGTATAGGGGAGTTGTCTGATGGAAAACATCTGTTTTCCAGGAAGTAGGTTATGTTGAAGGTGCCTTTTTTCCTGGCTTTTAAAAATCCTGCCCAGGCAGCATCGGCCAGTCTGCCCTTTTTTAGTAAATCGAATAACCATTGGTCAGTATAGTCGGGGTTTTCCTGTTTTATGCCTGCTTGTATTTCGCGCAACCATTTTTTATTTGACCTTTCCTGTGCTCCTATTGTAGGGGTCATGATGAATACAATTCCCAAAGCACTGTAAAAAGACAACTCACTGGGCTTGCTCCACAAAATATCGGTTTGGTGCAGGATGGTATTAAACTTCCGGTAGTATTCCCTGAAGTCTCTTCCTGATATTACATGAATGTTTTCACTGGCGATCTCATCTTTTACATCCAGAAAGTAGTCATTCACCTCGGGACGTATACCTGCCACGAGGTTCAATCTTACCTCATTGTTGAGGAGTTTTTCTCTCAGACTAAGGGCGATCTTTCGCCCGGTTTCTTTTTGAGCGCCAGCACCTCCAACAGCGAAAGTGATGGTGAGTACCCGTTCATTTTTAAAAACACAGTTTTCTTTTCCCAGAAAATATTCTACATTTCTCTTTTGCAACGACCAGAACCTCCTATCGGGATCCAGGTAAAAAAGTCTTTGTGCCAGATCTTGTTTCAGCGTACCAAGTTTTTCATCTCCCAACAGTTCGGTGGGCAGTGGAAATCCGCTCAGATGAATTCGCTGCTCAGGAACTCCGTAAGATTTTAAGCGGCGTGCGGCTCTGCCTGTTGGAGCAAAATATTCTATTCTGCTTTCCCATGGATCGGGACTTACCCAAACCCTGTTTAGGTCTGTATCGCATATGATACAGTAGATCTTTCCATGCCCATGCTGATCTGCTGCCACTGCGGGGGCATAAAAACTGGTTACCAAAGGAAGATCTTTGTTTTTAATGGTTTCAAGCATTCCGCTGCACAACCCCTTTTTGATGCTCGATTGCAAAAGGCGCACCTGAAATGTACTTTGCGAAAGATCTCTTTTGGGATAAAAAGAGGGTATTTTTAAGAAAAAATCCAAAATACGGAAAACATATTTTCCCACCAAAGGAATCCCTTTTGCCCGTGATAAAAACTCATATAAACGGAGGATGCGCTTCCATAAAACTTTTTCTGCTGCAGGCGTTGCTGAAAAATCCCCTACTTCTATGATTCCATTCCATGCAAGTGATTCGAGAGGCATGACTGCCCGCATGTGTCCGTAACCCATGTGTGCCGACACCACCCAAACATGAAATGATTCGCCGGTTTTTTTTTCTTTCCTATGAGGCTTCTTGTCGCTATCAGCAATCAGATATTCTCCCATTGTTTTAAATTTTACGCCTGATGAACCCCCGCCTGCATGGTTGGCAAAAAAAAACCGGGAAGTAAACCAAATTCCCGGTTTCACTAACCAAAACAAGCAAAAACAACTTTTTTTATTTTTATGATGCAAATGTATCGTATGCAATCTAACAAGCTGTTATGCGAGGTTTAATAATTTGTTATGAATATCTTAATTTGTGAAGTTTTCATTATTCTGTTTTTCGTTACTTCACTGTACAGTCGTGAAACCGGATGTTTTCGCTCCTCCGTTTTTGTTCCTGAAAATTTGGTCCAGTTTTACTATTTGTGGAACAATGAGTGTTTTCCCGTCATTGGTGATATGGTGATCAGCCAACTTTGCTTTTTTCTCCTGGGGCATCTGGTTTTTCATCCTGTCCGTCACTTCTGCTTCAGATGATTGATCCCTTTCCATTACCCTTTTTTTCATCACTTCAACGGGTGCCTTTACCAGTATGGTTTTATCGAATTTATTTTGTGAACCCGATTCAAAAATGATGGCTGCTTCCATCAGGCAATAGGGTGCACGCATTTGCTCCATTACCCATTTATCAAACTTTTCATAAACTTCAGGATGAATGATGCTGTTAAGTTGATTCAGTTTTTCCTTATCGTTAAAAACAATAGTGGCGAGTTTTTGCCTGTCGATGATACCCTTGGGGTTGATGATGCCCTCTCCCAATATTTCAATGATACGAGGTTGTACTTCTTGGCTGTGCAATATGTTTTTGGCTTCCTGGTCGGCATAAAATACCGGAATGTCAAGTATTTCAAATACTTTGCAAACAGTGGTCTTTCCACTTCCCATATTTCCGGTTATTGCTATTTTCATGGGCCTGCTCAATTGTCAAATGGTTTTTTAAGGTAATTATTTTTCAATGAGTACAAATTCCACTTCCGGGGGTTTTACCCTCAAAATCTCGATCCATTCCGGTTTTTTGATTATTTCTGTTGAAAGGCGATTTATATCATCAAGCGATTCTTCCGGACAGACTACCGATACTTCCAGCATGGAAGGGTTCAGTCTGTTGGCATCTTTTAGTGCTACGAGGTAATAAACCGCTACTTTATCAGGGAAAAGTAATATTTCTGTTTTTGTAGTATCAAGATCGGTGCACCGGTTGAAGGAAAGAGGCAATTCAAGCATCGATTCGGTATATTCTTCCACATGCAAGGTTACACTTACACTTTCATGGGACAGGCTGATTCCGCTCATGGTGGGGAAAGACCTGATTTTCACATTTTCATGCAGGTCATCGCTGAGGTTTTCTGCCTTTACTGTTGTGGTCCCGATAAAACTGATCGTATCGGTTACTTCTTCAGGGGCATAAATAGTCACTGAGTCAGGTTGCAGCGAAGGTTTTCCGTAAGCATTGAATCCTTGTCTGAAAGTGATCTCTGTATTGAGTTTAACGGGCACTTTCTTGCTTAATGCTTCGCGGGCATGGAAGAAAATGGTATCGGGTTTTGCTTTTAATGCTGTGCGTGAAAAATTGCTGATCATGGAAAAGCGCATTTCCATCTGGTTGGCTGTATAATAATAAAGAGATTGCTCATTGCGTATCATCCTCTGCAGGGCATAAAAGTCGATGGTCAGGTTTTTGATGTTTTTTGTAAGTCGATGATTCAGGATTTTTAAACCGGTGGCACGGGTATCAATAAAAAAAACGGAGTCGCTCTGGCTAACAAAAATCACTTCGCGGGGCGTATTGATAATTTCGATCTCAACGGGTAGTGAGGTATTTGTTTCGCCCGATAGTTTGGTGAAAAGCCAGGAAATAAAACTAAATAAAAGGCACAGCAAAAAAATATAGATCTTTTTCCTGGATGCGGGAGAATCTCTGTATATTTTGGAAAAGAGTCCGAGTTTGAATCGCATGGGTTTATCATTTATTTTTATTGCCCAATTTCCTGCACCGCTGATTTAGCGGGAGAAATATTTTTCACCATATCCATGGGGCATAAAGCATTCTTCAGTTGTTATGTTTGTAAACGGGACGATCAATTTTGAAAGTTCGTGAACTTTCAGAAATCTCCTGTCTTGCAATTGATACTTTCTTTGACAATTAAACAAGGAAAGCGTGGGTTTTCCTGCTGACAATAATCAGAACTCGTCCCTAAAGCCGGGTGCCTGATTCCATTACTGTTAAATCCGCAAACCCACTGATCCTGATTACTTCAACATGCGGGTGGAATGGGATGGGTCTTTTCGGGTTAAATAATTTCAACAACGTTGCGATTGAATAATGGAAGAATTTGTGAAGGAAATTTGTTTTATTGAAAGCAAAAATCCCGGTCAAAAATACAAAAATTGACCGGGATCTTAAAGAATTTTCAGATAAACTGATATTTTATTTCTTTTCTTGTAACTGATCGGTGGCTGCATCCATGGCAACGGCAGATTTTTCAATACGCACGCGCACATCGGGTGTGATCTCAATGGTAAAGGTTTTTTCCTGCACATCTGATATCTTTCCATGTATCCCACCAATGGTTATGATTTTATCACCCTTTTTTAAACTCTCTCTGTATTTCCTTGCATCCTTTTGCTTTTTGAGTTGGGGTCTGATGAAAAACAGGTAAAAAACTACAATGATGAGCAACAAGGGGATAAATGTTGCAAATCCTCCTCCTCCTTCTTCGGGGGGTGCCATTAATAAAATGCTTGTTATAATGTTCATATTCTTTTGATTTTTATAATAATGATTAATTCTATTTTTATTGTTGTACTGCCTCTGCTGTAATTCTCAGATTTATGGGTTTATCTGTGGCGTTGGTAAGTACCCTTACATTTTCAGATTGCGCTCCTTTTCTTCCGGATGAGTTGAATACAACATCAATTCTTCCTGCTTCCCCAGGCATAAGGGGTTCTTTGGGATAGTCTCCAACTGTGCAGCCGCATCCACTCCTCACACCTGTAATTAACAAGGGTGCATTACCGGTATTGGAGAATTTAAATCCATAAGCTACCCGTTCGCCGGAAATGATCTTCCCGAAATCATGAACATTTTTTTCAAAAATTATTTCGGGCGTTTTGTCTCCGGCAGATTCAGTCTCATTTGCTGCTGTATCCTTGCCGGATGAATCACAACTGCATAAAACCGTTGTGAACATCAAAAAAAGAGAAATGATTATAAAATACCTGCTCATCATTTTTTTGTAAGGGATCGTTCCTTTTTAAGATTTTACAAATTTATTGATTTTATGATTGTCGATCAACTCTTCTACAAGTTTATCCAAAACTCCGTTTACAAACACCTTGCTTTTGGGCGTGCTGTACATTTTAGAAAGTTCTATGTATTCATTCAGAGAAACCTTGATGGGAATCTCCGGGAATTTGATGATCTCCGTAAGCGCCATTTTCATGATGATGATGTCCATGAGTGCGATCCGGTCAATATCCCAGTTTTGTGTTTTGGCAGCGATCATGGGGCCAAATTCTTCGTCATTTAAAATGGTTTTCTTAAATAATTCCCTGGCAAATTTGCGGTCGTCGGGGTCTTTGTACAAATTCATCACTTTAAATTCATCATCCTTTTCCGGGTCAAGCCCCTTGATGCCTTTGATGATCATTTTGTTTACCAGTTCCCAGTCATCAATCCAATAAATAGAGTTTTCTTCGTAGAAGGAGTGAAGAAGTTCAAACTCACAGATATTGTATTTTAGAAGTTTCAGGATGAGTTCTCTGTCCTGGTCAAAGGTTGGTTCGTTTAGTGCCATGTAATTTTTATAATCTTTACATGCCATGAAATGCAACAATATTTTCTTGGGGATTTCCGGATTTTTAGACCAGGAGATCTTTCTTTCCCTGATCTTTTCCTCAATGCTCCCGCTCTCAGATATTTTAAGCAAACAACTGTTTTCAATAAACCTCGTGTTGGGAATTAAATCTTCAGGGGTAGGTATTTTTTTGTGTTTTTTATCTTCTATCATCCTTTCAGCTTGTCTTCCTATCGATATGATAAGCGACAACTGGAAAAGATAAAGATCGTAAATTTTGTCAATACTTAGAAGCAACTCTTTCTCGCCGGCAGTAAGAGAATTGTTTCCCGACTGAAAAAATGCATAAAGGCTCTGTAGAACCTTAACCCGTAAGTGCCTTCTGTTTAGCATAGGCCTAATAAATCATACTTTGTAGGAGGAACGAATAATTTTGTTTAAAAACAGTGCAAAAGTAATTTATTTTTCCCCACAGAAACAAATGTTTTTTCTCAATGACCCTTTTATAACATATTTTTCCTATATTTTCCCATGTAATTGGTATTGAACTTTGTAATATACCTGCGAAAAATTTATGGTATCATGCTTTTTTAACCGGGCATAACAAAAAAATAACCGGGCATGATCGGCATTTTGGACTTTGTATTCGATTTGATGAGGGAAAATACCGGAATTGTATCATCAACTTTTCCCACTAAACCAAATTCTATGGGAAAAATCAGGTTTCCCCGTCATTTTTTTTATGGAAGGAATGCGATGTTTTTGTGCAGGCACAAAAAAAACCTTACATCTGATGTAAGGTTTTTTTAAATCTTAAATGTGTTCTGAATTATAACTAAACTACGCGAGTTTTACATTCACAGCATTTAATCCTTTTCTACCTTCTTTGAGGTCGAATGTTACTTCGTCATTGTCTCTGATCTCATCAACCAATCCTGTTGCATGTACGAAGTATTCTTTGTCTGAATTTTCTTCTTTGATAAAACCAAATCCTTTGGTTTCATTAAAAAATTTTACGATTCCGTTGTTCATAATAAATAAGTAATAAATAAAAAATATGTTTAATTCATTACAAAGGTAATCAAATTCAATAGCAATATTATATTTTGAGAAATTTATTTTTAAATTTATCAGATGTTGGTCTTTGTGTTATTTTTTAAACAAAAAGTTTCCGGCAATCAATATTTTCCTATTTTTGCACAGTCAAAAAAAATATTAGAAGAGATGCCCAGGACATTATTTTTTATTTTTAGAAAATTTTACCCGTTTCACTGAGGATGGAAAATATTGTGTGCAATTAAAAAAACCGTTCTCAGAAAAACCTGAGAACGGTTTTTTTACGCCTGACATCTGAAATTGAATGCCGTAATCCGGCAGCCAGATCAACTTTCCCCTTTGTCTGGTTATCAAAACACAAATAATACAAGCATCGTCAACCTTCTTGTTATGGCTTTGCATTTCCTTTTTCTTTATGAAGCAGGCAGCTTATTCAATCAATGGAAAAGCATTTGAAGGATATGGTTCCCCAATGCAGATCAAGACGATGGTTGTTTATTGCAATATCAAAAAAAATAAACTAATACCAAATGATTACTAATACGAATGTTTATGCAAAGTGAAACTACTTTTCAACAGGGTTTGTACTCCGGCGAAAATGAGCACGACAGTTGTGGTATAGGGTTTGTCGCCAGCATCAAAGGAGTTCCCACCCATGAAATTGTAAAATCAGGGTTGGAGGTTTTGATTAATATGACCCACAGAGGCGCCGAAAGCTCTGACAACCAAACCGGCGACGGTGCCGGTATCATGCTTCAGATACCCCACAGGTTTTTTGAAAATGAAATCAAAGATATGCCACCTGCCGGAAAATACGGTTGCGGCATGATCTTCCTACCCAAAAATGCCAAGGTCAGGAAAATTTGTGAAGACCTTTTTTTTGAAACCATCAGAGAAGAAAACCTTCATCTTTTTGCCACCAGAAATGTGCCTGTTAATCAAAATGTACTGGGTGAAATTGCCAGTACCAACGAACCTGTTGTAAAACAGGTTTTTATTACAGGCAATCATGAACAGGAGGACATGGAGCGAAAACTTTATGTGATCAGAAAAAGGACTGAAAAAAAGATAAGGAACCTGGGAACTGATAATAAAAAGTATTTTTATATCAACAGCCTTTCCACCCGTATCATTATTTACAAAGGAATGTTTACTCCCAGTCAGTTGGCAGACTATTACACCGATTTTGCTGATCCTCTTTTCGAATCTGCCATTTCTGTTGTCCATTCCCGATTTAGCACCAATACCTTTCCTACCTGGGATCTGGCGCAACCTTTCCGTTTTGTGGCACATAATGGTGAAATCAATACCATCAAAGGAAACCGCATGTGGATGCAGGCGCGTGAATCTTTGCTCAAAACCGATTTGTTCGGGGAGGACCTTCAAAAAGTCTTTCCGGTTGTGGTGCCTGGCAGAAGCGACTCGGCATCTCTGGACAATGTACTCGAGTTTCTTGTGCTTACCGGGCGAAGTATTCCTCATGCTCTGGCCATGATGATCCCCGAGTCCTTTAACGATAAAAACCCTATCCCGAAAAGTCTCAAAGATTTTTATGAGTATTTCTCAACCATCATGGAACCATGGGATGGTCCTGCATCTCTTTTGTTCTGCGACGGTAGGTATGTAGGAGGCACACTCGACAGAAACGGGTTAAGACCATCGCGTTACCTGATCACCCACAACGACCTGATCGTAATGGGTAGTGAAACCGGTGTGCAGTCTTTTGAACCTCACCAGATCAAATTAAAGGGCAGGTTGCGACCGGGGAAGATACTTTTACTCGATACCAAACTGGGCGTGATCATTTCAGATGAAGAAATCAAAAGTCAACTGTCGAGGATGAATCCTTATGGTAATTGGCTGAAGGAGCATCGACTCGAACTGGAAAATATTGAAGTGAAAGAACGCCTTCCCTCATCTATGGGGAAAAAATATACAACCTGGATCAAAACATTTGGATATACCAAGGAGGATATTGATCTGGTCATCAAACCTATGTCGGTGGATGGAAAAGAACCCACCGGATCTATGGGTAATGATACGCCTATGGCTGTATTATCCGACAAACCACAGCGGTTATTTAATTATTTCAAGCAGCAGTTTGCACAGGTGACTAATCCCCCCATTGATCCCATCAGGGAAGGTTTGGTGATGTCGCTAACCAACTACATTGGATCGGTTAATAAAAACCTGCTCGACGAATCACCATCTTTGTGTAAACTGATCAAGTTCAAGAGTCCTATTGTTACCAATACCGACCTGGGGAAAATCAAAGACCTTAGCTATGCAGGGTTTTCGAGTGTTATTCTACCCATTACTTTTCAACCTGCTGCCGGTGAAAAAGCGCTTGATAAAGCACTCGATGAACTTTGCCGAAAGGCGGAGGAGGCAGTGGATAATGCGATCAATTACATCATCTTGTCAGACAGGGAGATAGATAAAGACCATGTGCCCATTCCTTCGTTGCTTGCGGTTGCTTCCATACACCACCATCTGATCAAAACCAAAAAACGGATGCAGGTGGGATTGGTTCTTGAAACCGCTGAGCCTCGCGAGGTAATGCATTTTGCTTTGTTGCTTGGATATGGTGCAAGTGTTATCAATCCGTATCTCTCTTTTGCCGTTATCGATGATCTGGTGAAAAAAGGTGATATACAGATGGAGTATAAACAAGCTCGTCAGAATTATATCAAAGCGCTGGATAATGGCATTTTGAAAGTAATGAGCAAAATGGGTATATCAACTTTGCGCTCTTATCATGGAGCACAAATATTTGAATGTCTAGGACTTGCCCCTGAAGTGGTTGAAAAATATTTTAGTGGTACTGCTTCCCGCATTGGCGGTATTGGATTGGAAGAAATTGCACAGGAGGTGATGGTACCTCATCGCAAAGCTTTTGCCACCTTGCATGAAAATGGATCTTACCTGCCCAAAACAGAAGGATTTTACGCCTTCCGTGTCAACGGAGAGCATCATGCCTGGAATCCGAAGTCTGTAGGATTATTGCAATGGGCAACAAAAACCGGGAATTATGAAAAGTACAAGGAGTATGCTCAAATTGTAAACGAGCAAAACCGGAAGCCTGCTTTCCTGAGAGGTTTTCTGGATATTAAAAAAAGAACTCCGGTTCCGCTGGAAGAGGTGGAACCCGTCGAAAAAATTACACGCCGCTTTGTCACCGGTGCCATGTCTTATGGTTCCATCAGCAAAGAGGCGCACGAAGCACTTGCCATTGCCATGAATTATATTGGAGGGAGGAGCAATACCGGTGAAGGAGGAGAAGACCCCGAAAGGTATTATCCACTGCCCAATGGCGAAAACAAACGCAGTGCCATCAAACAGGTGGCTTCTGGCCGTTTTGGTGTTACGGCTGATTATCTTGTCAATGCCGATGAAATTCAGATCAAAGTGGCGCAGGGTGCAAAACCCGGTGAGGGTGGTCAGCTGCCTGGATTTAAAGTAAATGATGTGATCGCCCGGTTGAGGAACTCCACACCGGGTATCACACTGATATCGCCCCCTCCACATCATGATATTTATTCTATTGAGGATCTGGCACAACTTATTTTTGATTTGAAATGCACCAATCCCAGTGCCAACATCAGCGTAAAACTGGTGGCAGAGTATGGTGTTGGTACCGTTGCAGCGGGTGTTGCCAAAGCAAAAGCAGACCTGATCACCATCAGCGGACTTGAAGGAGGTACAGGAGCCAGCCCGGTAAGTTCCATCAAACATGCCGGATTGCCCATAGAACTTGGCATTGCTGAAGCACATCAAACCCTGGTGATGAACAATCTGAGAGGCAGGGTGAAACTGCAAACCGACGGACAGCTTAAAACCGGACAGGATATTGTTCTGATGGCCATGCTTGGTGCCGAGGAGTTTGGGTTTTCAACCGCTGCACTGATCAACCTCGGATGTATTATGATGCGCAAATGCCATATGAATACATGCCCTGTGGGAGTGGCTACACAAGATGAAAATCTTCGCAAAAGGTTTTTAGGGAAAGCCGAATATGTGGTGAATTTCTTCCAGTTCATTGCACGTGATGTAAGGGAAATACTGGCAGAAAAAGGATTCAGAAGCCTGGAAGAGGTGATCGGGCGGTCTGATCTGCTGGAATCAAGAAAGGATGTTATACATTGGAAAGCGAAAAAAGTAGACATTTCCAACATGATCTTCTTCCCACCTGAAAGCAGTAAATATTCCCTTAGCTTCAAAGAAGATCAAAATCATAAAATTGATGATGTTCTGGATCTTAAACTGATAGAACAGGCCAAGATCGCCATTGCCAACCGTAAAAAGGTGTGGTTGTCGGAGAAGATAAAAAATACCGACAGGGCCGTGGGTGCCATGTTATCCGGGTTTATCGCCAAAAATGTAACCCATCAGAAACTCGAAGAGGATACGATACATGCCCGCCTCTATGGCTCTGCCGGTCAAAGCTTTGGTGCTTTTCTTGCCAAAGGGGTGTTTTTCAGCCTGGAAGGTGATGCCAACGATTATCTCGGCAAAGGGTTGTCTGGAGGCAAAATTGTTGTTACGCCGCCTGAAGGAACTACATTTGTGCCCGAAGATAATATCATTATTGGAAACACAGTGCTTTATGGTGCCACCTCCGGGCAATTATTTGTAAGAGGCATTGCCGGCGAACGTTTTGCCGTTAGAAACAGTGGTGCACATGCCGTTGTGGAAGGTGTGGGTGACCATGGTTGCGAATACATGACTGGTGGAAGGGTTGTGGTACTGGGTGCTACCGGTAGAAATTTTGCCGCTGGTATGAGCGGAGGTATTGCCTATGTTTTGGATGTTTACGGAGATTTTGAATATTTCTGTAACAAAGGATTGGTCGAGATATCTCCCCTGGAGGATCTTCAGGATGTAAATGAATTACAAAAACTTATTGGAGATCACCTGCTCTATACCAATAGCCGTCTGGCAGAGAAAATTCTGGTCAATTGGAATGACTACGCTAAAAAGTTTGTAAAAGTAATTCCACTGGAGTACAAGAAAGTGCTTGAGGAAATGAAACTTGCTGCTATTAAGCAAAAACTGGAGCTTACCGAAGATGCTCCTCAACATCAGTATTAATTTGTTCAACCAATAAAAATTTTGTTATGGGAGATCCCAAAGGATTTATCAATATACAACGCAAAGATAGCGGAAACAGACCCGTTCAGGAGCGTATCAACGATTTCGGTGAAGTAGAACAAACGCTCAATGATAAAGACAGGCAAAAGCAGGCCGCCAGATGCATGGATTGCGGCATCCCTTTTTGTCAGTCGGCATGCCCGGTAATGAATAACATGCCCGAATGGCAGGATGCCATGTATAAAAACGACTGGAAACTTGCTATTGATATTTTGCAGGTGACCAACAACTTTCCGGAGTTTACCGGGCGTATCTGTCCGGCACCATGCGAAACCGGTTGTGTGCTTGCACTGCACGAGGAACCTGTTACCATTCGTGAAAATGAAGCCGCAGTATCGGAAAAAGCATTCAACAATGGATACATCAAACCTCAGCCGCCCAAAGAGAGAAGTGGTAAGAAAATCGCTGTTATCGGAAGCGGACCCGCCGGACTGGCCTGTGCAGATCTGCTCAACAAAGCAGGGCACTGGGTAACGGTTTTTGAAAAAGACGATGCCCCAGGGGGACTCCTCCGCTACGGAATACCTGATTTTAAACTGGCTAAGAATGTGATTGACCGCAGAATGGATATTCTTTACCAGGAGGGTTTGAAAATTGAAACCAATGTTGAAGCAGGAAAAGATATTACCGCTCAACAACTTGTTGATCAGTTTGATGCCATCTGCATAGCAGTAGGTGCTATGCAACCCCGCGATCTTCCCGTTGAAGGCCGTGATCTGAAAGGGGTACATTTTGCCATGGAATTCCTTACCCAGCAAAACAAGATCGTCAGCGGTCAGGAGATCCAGGAAGCGGAAAGGATATCTGCCAAAGGAAAACATGTGCTGGTTATTGGTGGGGGAGATACAGGTTCTGATTGTGTGGGCACAAGCATCAGGCAAAAAGCTGCTTCTGTAACCCAAATAGAAATTTTACCCAAACCGCCTCTGAAAAGAGATATAAACAACCCATGGCCTTATTGGGCAAAAGTGCTCAAAACTTCCAGCTCGCATGAAGAAGGATGCAACAGGATGTGGAGTATCCTGACGAAAAAGTTTGTTGGAGACAACGGATCTGTTAAGCAGGCAGAGATCGTTGAGGTGGAATGGGTGAAAGGTGAACAGGGAATGAAAATGGTGGAAGTACCCGGCAAAAGCAGAATGATCGACGCCGACCTGGTGTTGTTGAGTATGGGGTTTGTGCATCCGGTGCACGAAGGTTTGCTCAATGATCTGAAACTGTCCTATACCCATCGTGGAAACGTTAAGGTTGATATGCAAAACCGTGTTGCTGAATCCAAAATATTTGCCACGGGCGACAGTGTTATGGGGGCAAGCCTGGTGGTCAATGCCATTGCTTCTGGTCGCAAAACCGCACAGTCTGTCCTTAATTACTTAGATAAGGAAAGGGCACCGGAAATTGTATATGCCCGTGAAGGCGTTTTATAATTGATGTTTCCCGAATATTGGCTGGCTTTGATGATAAATTGTGATGATCGAAAGCAGTACAGAAGAATTTGGATCGTTTCTTTTGGACAGAACCAGTTATCTTGAATCATGCGTCCACTCCGAAGACAAGTTTTCGGAAAAATTGACTTCGTCGGGCTTACGGTTCGTGAAAATATTATGTTTTTATTTATCTGAATGTCAGGGATTAAAATTAGTGTCAATTCGTGTTATTTGTGGATAATAAACTTTTTGTAGTGGACTCAATCATACAAACAAAAAAAAACATCTCCTGGAAAACCAGGAGATGTTTTTTAATCAATGGGGAAATATTCCTGATTGCCATTAACGCATGTCAATCAGGTCAGCATCTTCGGGGAAATCGTCCCGGTTAAATTCAAAAAGAGCATCATCAAGCGTATGATTGGTTTTAAAACTGGTCATCGTGTAAGTATACTTACCCCCATGGCGGTCATATGCAATGGTGTAAACCAACGATTGGTTGTTCGCATCGAGGGCAACCCGGTATTTGAAAAAGGATTGTGGTTCGCGGGGGATAAGGTCGATCAGGTCAACGGTTTTCCTTTTAAAAGGTTCCTGTCGGATAAACTTGCCATTGTATTCTTCTTCAAAATTTTCGAGTAATGCTGTGGGTGTAATGCCTCCTTCCATATTTTCAACATAGTTCACGTGTATTTCATACAGATCATCAATGTAGTTCCATACTGTTTCACCGTCAGAAATAAACACATTGTTGCCCACCAGCATTCTGTACTTATCATCTTTGAGGTATGCTTTTCCTTCCATGGTTTCTTTTATTCCCATGTCTTCATTATCCATTTCATAGCTAAAACCCAATTCAATGGTTTTATAACTGTTGATTTTTTCTCTTGCCTGGTCGAGTAATCTGTCGGCTTCTTTTTCGGCACGTGTTTCGTATTCTGTTTGAGCGCTGGTAGTGCAGGTAATGATCGCTACACCTATGAGCATTAAAAATATTCTTTCCATAATATAGATTTTTCTATTACTGAAACATGGTTTTGGCGTAGAACAGAAATTCTACAGTTTATTTCCTTTCAAAATCTGTTCCAAAGTCACTTCATCTTTAATTCTTACCTCCCTGGCTTTGCTCCCTTCAAAGGGGCCAACAATACCCGCTGCTTCCAGCTGATCGATGATACGACCCGCCCTGTTGTATCCCAGTTTTAATTTTCGCTGAATAAGCGATGTTGATCCTTGTTGCGTTGCCACAATCACGCGGGCGGCTTCTTCAAACATATCATCTCTTTCTGATGGGTCAAAATCTTCGGCATCGCCACTTTCCTCATCGGCAACCTCCGGTAACAAAAATGCCTCGGGATATGCTCTCTGCGACCCAATGAAATCTGTGATCCTGTCGATCTCGGGCGTATCGATAAAGGCACATTGCAAACGTAACAGATCGCTGCCTGTTGACAAAAGCATATCGCCACGACCAATGAGCTGGTCGGCACCTCCCGTGTCGAGAATGGTGCGTGAATCGATTTTCGAGGTAACCCTGAAGGCTATACGGGCAGGGAAGTTGGCCTTGATCATACCGGTAATGATATTAACTGAAGGACGTTGGGTGGCGATAATAAGGTGTATGCCAACTGCTCTGGCCAGCTGTGCCAAACGTGCGATGGGCAGCTCAATTTCCTTGCCTGCGGTCATGATCAGGTCGGCAAACTCATCGATGATTAAAACGATATAGGGTAAAAACTGATGCCCGTCGTTGGGGTTTAATTTGCGACTGATAAATTTGGCATTGTACTCTTTTATATTGCGAACCTGAGCATTTTTTAGCAGATCGTACCGATTGTCCATTTCAATACAAAGAGAATTGAGGGTACGCACAACCTTGCGTGTATCGGTGATGATCGCCTCTTCACTATCAGGAAGTTTGGCCAGAAAATGTCTTTCTATTTTAGAGAATAGCGTTAACTCCACTTTTTTGGGATCTACCAGCACAAATTTTACGTATGCCGGATGCTTTTTGTAAAGGATGGATGCCAGGATCGCATTCAAACCAACGGATTTACCTTGTCCGGTTGCACCTGCCATCAGCAGGTGAGGCATTTTGGTCAGGTCGGCAATAAATGTTTCATTGGCAATGGTTTTTCCCAACGCTATAGGCAGTTCAAATGTAGAGTTTCGATATTTATCGATATTGAGAATGCTTTTCATAGGTACTATTTCGGGCTTGCTGTTGGGTACTTCAATGCCTATAGTACCCTTCCCGGGTATGGGCGCAATGATCCTGATGCCCAATGCAGCAAGGCTAAGAGCAATATCATCTTCCAGGTTGCGAATCTTGGAAATACGCACCCCTGCCGCCGGAACGATCTCGTACAAGGTTACGGTAGGTCCAATGGTTGCCTTGATGCGATCAATGTTGATAGAATAGTTCTTGAGGGTTTCCAGAATTTTGTTTTTGTTCGCTTCCAGTTCCGCTTTGTCAACGCGTATTTCGCTACTGCCGTGATCATCCAGCAATTCAACTTCCGGGATGCGGTAATGCCCCAGATCAAGGGTAGGATCGTAATCTCCCAGTTCTGCCTGTTTTGTATCATTATTGTTGGAAGAAGGATCGTCAATGGGCTGGTAATTGCTGTTGCTGATCTTACTGTCATCTGCGATTTCAATTTCAAATTCGGGTTCTCCACTGTTTGGGGAGGGTTGTTCTTTTTTGGTGTTTTCCTCCTCACCGCCAACATTAAATTCAAAAACCCCATCAGGGTCATTCTCTTTACCCTTTCCATTTTCCTGCTCCAAAGAAATTTTACGAATGATATCCTCTTCTGATTCGGCAGCCGCGCCCGTATCTTCTCCGGTATGATCCTCGTCCTGATTTTCTGAATGACTTTCCGGTATATCATCGCCTGCGGATTCTTCTCCGGTTTCGGCAGATGTTTTGGGTTGCATATATTTTTGCAGGAAAGAAAATTTACCCAAAAATTTATTTACATGAGCCTGGTTGAGGTTAAATACAATGATGAGAAAGCTTACCATTGTAAAGAGCAGGATAAAGCCTGTACCGATCATGCCGAAGATTCCATTGAGCCATAATGTGCTTTCATAACCAAAAACACCCGACAAAATGCCGCCCATGGGCAGTGTTTCGCTGCCAGAAAAAAGGAAACCAAAGGTAACGGAGATCCAGATGATAGAAAAAGCACAGTAGTAGATCGTTTTCCAGAGAGGCAACAGCGAAATTCTGGTAAGGATCCTGAAACCTGCCACAAAAAGTACCAACGAGAAGAGAAAGGAAGAAATACCAAACCATTGTTTGATAAAAAGATGCGCCACAATGGCACCCAATCGTCCCATCAGGTTTTGGGCATTGATGTCTTTATTGGTAAGTAACTGCCAGTCAAAAGTATTGCCCCTGAGTATGTCATCGTCGGTTTGCCAGTTGAAAAGGTATGAAAAAAAGGACAAACACATATACAGAGAAATAACAATGGCAAGCAAACCGATAATTTTTCGCCATCTTTTATCTTTGAAAGAGGATGTGAACTGATTCCACGAAAATGTTTTATTTCGGGTACCCTTTTTTGGGGGGGTATTTTCTTTGGGTTTAGATTTGAAGGTGTTTTTTGGGAGATCTGTCCTTTTTTTGCGCATACTTTTACATTGTTTTTCCTGAACGCAAAATTAGTAAAACTATTGCAAAAGAAAGGAGTGTGAAGTTTTATTTATCTTTGCACAACTAAATTTTTAAAAAAATGGGAAGAATCATGGCCATCGATTATGGTCAAAAGCGTGTAGGTTTGGCGGTTAGCGATCCGCAACAGATGATAGCCAACGGATTGACCACAGTGCATGTGAAAGATCTGATGGAGTACCTGAAAAATTATATGGCAAAAGAACAGGTTGAAACCATTGTGGTAGGCGAACCACGCGATATGAAAAACCTGGCTTCAGATGCTTCGCGTTTCATCGAACCTTTTGTAAAGCACCTGAAAAAACAATTTCCTGATATTACCGTTGAAAGGATGGATGAAAGATTTACCTCTCAAATGGCTATGGATACCATGCTTACAGCAGGATTAAAAAAAAAGAGCAGACAAAATAAAGCACTTGTAGACATCATCAGCGCCACATTGATTCTGCAATCCTACATGGAGCAACAATCTTTTTTCCGTTCCCGTTCGAAAAATTAACCCAGTAAAAAAAAGATTTTAAAGATTTGTAATCATGATTTTACCCGTAGTAGGATATGGTGTTCCCGCATTAAAAAAGAAAGGTACCGAAATCGATAAAAGTTACCCTGGTTTGCAGGAGCTGATCGGCAATATGTGGGATACCATGTATAATGCAAATGGTGTAGGACTTGCAGCGCCACAGGTCAATTTGACCATCCGTTTGTTCGTGATCGATGCTTCACCTTTTAAGGATGAAGAACCGGAACTGGAAAACTTTAAAAAAGTATTTATCAATCCTGTTATGCTTCATCAGGAAGGCGAAGAATGGCTTTTCAATGAAGGTTGCCTTAGTTTTCCTGACCTCAGGGAAGATGTTTCCAGAAAAGAAAAAATAAAACTAAGGTACTTCGATGAGAACTTTGAACAGCATGAAGAAGCGTTTGAAGGGTTGGCAGCAAGAGTCATTCAGCATGAGTATGATCATATTGAAGGGATCGTTTTTGTGGACAGAATATCGCCCCTCAGAAGACAACTGATCAAAACAAAACTCAACAACATCATCAAAGGAAAAGTAAATCCATCCTATAAAATGAAATTTGCCCAACGCAAATAAAACTGAGTATCCAAGATAAATAATCCGGGAAATTTTTTCCATGACATACCAAACCCATACGCTTTCCAACGGAATAAGACTGGTACACAAACAAACCGACAGCCTGGTGGCTCATTGCGGGCTTACCATCAATGCCGGTTCGAGAGACGAGCAGAAAAACGAACAGGGGCTCGCACATTTTATTGAACACCTCATTTTTAAAGGAACACATAAACGCAGAGCCCATCACATCCTTAGTCATATGGAAAATGTGGGCGGTGAGATCAATGCATACACTGCAAAAGAAGATACATGTATTTATGCCTCTTTTATGCATAAGCAATATGGAAGATGCATGGATCTGATATCAGATATTGTTTTCAGATCGGTTTTTCCTCCCAAAGAAATTCAAAAAGAAAAAGATGTGGTGCTGGATGAGATCAATTCATATCGCGATAATCCATCAGAGCGTATTTTTGACGAATTTGACAATGTCATTTTTTATGATCATCCTTTGGGTACCAATATTCTTGGTGTACCCAAGACATTGAAAAAATTTTCGCAGGAAAACATTTATGATTTCATGGAAAAAAACTATGTTACCCATGAAATGGTATTGGCATCCGTTGGAAAGACCGACTTTAAAAAACTTATATACCTGGCAGAAAAGTATTTTGGCGAATTTGCAGAAAAAAAGAAACTGATCCCACGACAAAAATTCACCCAATATACTGCACGCAATATTACCGTAAAGCGTCGCAATCACCAGGTACACTGTATGATGGGCAATGAAGCGTATCATGTGGATCATCCCCGGAAAACTTCGCTTATTCTGCTCAACAATATACTGGGTGGGCCAGGTATGAATTCACGCCTGAATATGGGCATCCGCGAAAAATACGGGTTCTGCTACAACCTCGAAAGTCATTACCAACCCTACTCTGATACTGGCCTCTTCAGCATTTACCTCGGAACAGACAAAGGGTATATTGACAAAACCATTGAACTGGTGCACAAAGAACTTGCCCTGCTCAGAAACAAACCATTGGGTATACTGCAACTGGGGCGGGCCAAAATGCAACTCCAGGGGCAGGTGGCGATTTCACTCGAATCAAACCTCAACGAAATGCTTTCCATTGGGAAAAGTATTCTGATGTATGATAAGATCGATACCATAGAACAAATCAATGAAAAAATTGAAAAAGTTACGGCCATGGATCTGATGGAAACAGCGCACGAAATATTTGATACCGGAAAACTAAGCATGCTGCTTTACAAACCCTGATAAAGGACAAAAATTCAGAATTAATATTACACCATATCTTTTTCTGTTGCCAGAGCATTGTTTCGAATGGTTTGCCAAACACCTTGCAATGATGCAAATGATGCCCGTTTTTTTATTACATACCAGAAGAGTTCAAAAAATAATGTAAAACCTTTTCATCATATTTTATTATGCAATTTCTTGATCCCGATATTGAAAAATACAGTTTAGATCACACCAGTGAAGAAAGTGAAGTTTTAAAGCAACTTAACCGTGAAACCTATGCCAAAGTGCTGCGTCCGAGGATGCTGTCAGGGCATATGCAGGGAAAGTTGCTTGAGATGATCAGTCATATGCTGCAACCTGCCCGGATACTCGAGATCGGTACTTATACAGGATATTCCGCCATTTGCCTGGCCAGCGGATTGCAGGTGGGTGGGAAGATTCATACCATTGATCACAATCCGGAGTTGGAGGACTTTACCCGTTCCTTTTTTCGAAAGGCAGGATTGGAGAAGTCTGTTATGTATCATATTGGTGAAGCCAGGGATGTACTGCCGGAAATTGATGAAACCTTTGATCTGGTTTTTATCGATGCCGATAAAGAGAATTATATCCATTATTACGAAATCAGTATGGAAAAGCTGAGGACAGGTGGGGTAATTTTGGCCGACAATGTGTTGTGGGATGGGAAGGTTCTGGAGCTTCAAAACACCAACGATCCTGAGGCACATGCAATTGCCCGGTTCAACAAGCATGTGCAAAATGACAGCAGAGTAGAAAACATCATGCTACCTTTCCGTGACGGACTGAGTCTGATCCGTAAAACAGGAAATTAAAACTTTTTTGGGACTGGTATTGAGAAATATTCAAATTTTGCCAACCCTCGATTACAATAATGCAGGAAAATTTCTTACATTTGAAGTTTATGGGAAGTTCTTGATCTTTAAGTTGTTTTAGATCAAAGAATCAGATAGACGGGGGAGGAAAAAGGCATGCTATTTTGATGAGTTGCAGAACATCTTGAAATTGATGCCACTTTGATATGTAAAACTAAAAGATACGAACCGGGTCATGACAAAATTTTTGACGCAGTTCTACTGAGCATTTAGAAGTACACGCGCATGATTATCATTCGCGGCATGGTAAAACATGAAG
>CAYMLS010000033.1:0-24678 GCA_964390665.1 uncultured Bacteroidales bacterium
CTGTTTTTCAGTCATCGCCCGCCTTGCACTTGACGCTTTCTTTATCAAGCACAGACGAAATCATGAGTTTTCTTGCTTACATAACTTATAAAACTCTTCTGAGAAGATTGTCCCGGCATATGATGATGCTTTATCTGGTTTTGTGTATATTTATCGGATAGGATAGTTTTATTTGTTTGTTTTTTTTAGTTTATGTCGCTCAAATAAAATTTATTGGTGCTACTTATATAAATTTATTTTTCATGAAAGGAATTATTTTAGCAGGAGGTTCGGGAACACGGTTGTATCCCATTACTTTGGCTATGAGTAAACAACTCATGCCAGTTTTCGACAAACCCATGATCTACTACCCGCTTTCGGTACTTATGATGACCGGAATAAAGGATGTATTGATCATTTCAACCCCTCATGACTTACCTCACTTTGAGCGTTTGCTGGGCGATGGAAGCCGGTTGGGCATGAATTTTCAATATGCTGAACAAAAAGTTCCCAATGGACTGGCTCAGGCATTTGTTATCGGACGCGAATTTATTGGCAACGATAAAGTTGCCCTGATTCTTGGCGATAATATTTTTTACAGTAACGGGTTGCAAAGTCTTCTGCAGGCAAACAAAGATCCCGACGGTGGGGTTGTTTTTGCCTATCACGTGTCTGATCCGCATCGCTATGGTGTTGTTGAATTTGATAAGAATCTGAAAGCGATCAGTATTGAGGAAAAACCTCAGCATCCCAGATCTAATTATGCTGTTCCCGGGTTATATTTCTATGACCAGTCTGTGGTAGAGGTTGCCGCCAATATACAACCAAGTAAAAGGGGTGAATACGAGATCACAGATGTGAATAAACACTATCTGCAACAAAATAAACTGAAAGTTGGTATCCTTAACAGGGGTACGGCATGGCTGGACACAGGTACTTTTGATTCACTGATACAGGCAAGCCAATTTGTACAGGTAATTGAAAAAAGACAGGGACTTAAAATTGGTTGTGTGGAAGAAATTGCTTATCGCATGAATTTTATCAATAAAGACCAATTGCATGAAATTGCACAACCTCTAATTAATAGTGGATATGGTAAATATTTGCTCGAGGTGATCAATGAATGATCTTTTGCCCTGATCATTTTTTCTGAAATAACAACTTCAGGTTTGAATTATTTTGTCACCTGAAAAAAACAAAAAGAACAACTCATAGTTTTTGGATTATTTTATCTAACGGGTAATGATGGGCATGCCATTGAAGGTGGTTTGGAATATAACAATTGTTCGATTTTGATTGTGCTTTGTTTTTATCCGAAAATTATCATCACCTGATCAATAATTTTCACCTGATCAGTTTTATAATGGAGTTTGAAATTACAAAAAGTTAAAGGTTGATTACAACAGGTGCTGTATTTGAAAATTGAGAATTGAAATATGATGAAGAAGAGGAAGATCCTTATTACCGGCGGTGCCGGCTTTATAGGAAGCAGTCTGGCGGAAAAGTTACTCGAAGATCCTGATAATTACCTGGTTTTGGCGGATGATCTTTCAACCGGAGATGAAAGTAAACTTCCCCGCGAAAATCATGATCGTTACAGGTTTGTAAAATGCGATGTAAATGATTATCGGGATATTGCCGAAGTGATGCTTGCCAACCAATTCGATTATGTTTTTCATTATGCTGCTTTTGTGGGTGTTAAGCAAACTCAGAGCTTTCCTATCAAAGTCCTTAACGACCTCAAAGGCATCGAACATATATTGGGTTTATGCAAAAACTCCAGTGTGAAAAGGATTTTCTTTGCTTCATCCTCTGAAGTTTATGGTGAACCTGTCAACCTGCCGCAGAATGAGGAAACCACCCCGCTGAATTCGAGAATACCCTATGCTGTTGTTAAAAACGTGGGTGAAGCATACCTTAAGTCTTACAAAAAAGAGTTTGACCTTGATTTCACCATTTTCAGATTCTTTAATACTTATGGGCCAAAGCAAAGTACTGATTTTGTGATGTCGAAATTCATTGCTCTGGCACTGAAAAATAAACCCATTCCTATCTACGGTGATGGATTGCAGACCCGAACCTTCTGCTATATTGATGACAATGTGGAAGCAACTGTTAAGGCGCTTTATGACAATGAGTATGTAAATGATGTTGTAAATATAGGATCAGATTTTGAAATGCCGGTGATCGATCTTGCAAAAATGATTATCAGGCAAACCGGATCCAAATCGGTGATTAAATATAAACCTCCATTGCCTGAAGGAGATATGAAGAGGAGGTTTCCTGATATTTCCAAAATGAGAAAGTTACTTCGCCGCGATCTTATTTCCATGGAGGATGGTATCACCAGGATTCTGAAAAATCTGAAGTATATTATACCAGGCGAGGAAAAAGAACAGTAAGACGCTGATAAAAATGTCCTGCCCTTGTTTGTTTAATGATGAAGCATGGCAGCATTACATAATATATTCTTGTTGTATTAAAAAGAAAAAAATGTCGTCAAAAGTAAAAGAACTTACCCAAAGGATAAACCAGTATCTTGATGATATTGAAACTGTTAGGGATCCCAGGGAATTGTATTTACCTGTTGAGTATTGTCTGAGCAACGGAGGCAAAAGGATAAGACCTCTTATGGCGCTTATGGCGTGTGATATGTTCGATGGAAATATTGAAGAGGTATTGCCCCCGGCAGTAGGCATGGAGATCTTCCATAATTTCACCCTTATGCATGATGATATTATGGATGAAGCACCTCTGCGAAGGGGTAAACCTTCTGTGTATAAAAAATGGAATGCAAATACCGCTATTTTATCAGGCGATGTGATGTTTGGGATGGCGGTGAAGCATATATCCGAAACACCAGCCAAATGTCTGAAACCTGTTTTGGATTTATTCAACCAAACAGTCCTGGAAGTATGCGAAGGTCAGCAATACGATATGAACTTTGAAACTTTGGATAAAGTTTCAGAAGACCAGTATATTAATATGATCAGGTTAAAAACCGCTGTTTTGCCGGCTGCCTGTCTGAAAATAGGTGCCATTGTAGCCGGAGCAACCTCTCAAGAGGCAGATATGATCTATGATTTTGGTCAAAACGTGGGTATTGCTTTCCAGATCAAAGACGACTGGCTCGACATTTTTGGTGATGAACAGACCTTTGGCAAAAAAACAGGTGGAGATATCATGGCCAATAAAAAGACTTGGCTCTATGTTAAGTCTTTTGAAATGGCAGACCAGAATCAACTCAGAGACCTCAGAAATGCTTTTACCAACAGGATATTCAACCCTGAAGAGAAAATCAACATGGTGAAAAATGTATATCTTCAACTGGAACTGGATAAAAAAGCCCTTGTGAAAATGGAATCTTTTAACCAGAAAGCATTTGAATTGCTCAATAAGATCAATGTTTCTTCCAAAAATAAAGAATACCTAAAAAAACTTGCCGAAAATTTACTCACCAGAAAAATATAGTTCCGCTGGTGTTGTTTATCTTTGTGATCTTTTTTATCCTGAAATAGTATTTTCAGGAAAGGGTGAAAAATGTCCCCTTTTCAGACATTACGTTTTGTTTTCCAAAATGTTATCTAAAGCCTTAAAAAATTCTTATGCAAGAACAATATCCTACCCAGATCTATTCTGAAATTGGTGAACTTGAAGCGGTTATCGTTCACACACCCGGAAACGAAGTAGAAAATATGACACCTGGCAATGCCGAAAGGGCTCTGTACAGTGATATCCTCAATTTGTCAGTCGCATCCAAAGAGTATGCTCAGTTCAAAGGAGTTCTGGAAAAAGTTTCCAGAACGCTTGAAGTGAAAGACCTTTTGTTTGATGTTCTTCAAAACGAAAAAGTAAAAGAAAACCTTATTCATAAGATATGCACCGACGAAACCACACAGTGCATCAAAGATCATTTGTTCTCTCTTGATGAAAAATCACTCTCTGTGCAACTTATTGAAGGGGTGAAAAAAGAAGAGAATACATTAACAAGCTTTTTAAGCAAAGAAAGGTTTACCTTGCGCCCTTTGCACAATTTTTTCTTTACCCGCGATGCCTCCATGTCTGTTTACGACAGTGTTTTTATTGGAAGAATGAACTCCCCGGTAAGACTACGTGAAAGCCTGATCATGGAATGTATCTTCGATTATCACCCTTTGTTTAATACCCGCACCATCAATGTCTCCAGACATAAAAAAAATCCCGAACGCATCAGCCTTGAAGGGGGCGATGTGGTAGTGGCCAGGCACGATATACTCCTTGTGGGAATAGGACCCAGAACAACGCCACAGGGAGTTGACTTTATTCTTGAACAACTGAAACATAAAAATGAATACCAGCACATCATTGTGCAGGAACTACCCCATACTCCTGAATCTTTTATTCACCTCGACATGGTATTCACCCTTTTGGATATGGATATGTGTATGATTTATGAACCTGTTGTCATGAAAATGAACAGATATCAAACCGTACATATTTATGCTGAAGGTGGGAAGGTGAAGTTTATCCGTGAAGAAGAAAACCTTCCGGTAGCTCTCAAAAAATTAGGTATGGATATGAAACCTGTGCTTTGTGGTGGTGGCGATGATACCTGGACTCAGGAAAGAGAACAGTGGCATAGCGGTGCCAATTTCTTTGCTGTGGGACCTGGAAAACTAATGGGATATGCCAGAAACAGCAGAACCATCGAGCAAATTAACAACACGGGTTTGGAGGTGATCAAAGCCTCAGATGTGATCAAGGGCAGAACAGATCTGTCTGACTACCAAAAGTATTTGGTGGTTTTTGAAGGCAGCGAACTATCGCGCGGTGGAGGGGGCGCAAGATGTATGACCATGCCCGTGAGAAGAAAGCATATACACTGGTGATCTGTTGTTTTTGCCTTCCACCAGCTAAAAGAAAAAATGCTTTTTTTATTGTTTGTTTGCCAGCGTGTAAACCGACCTCCTTGCCAAAGATGTGTTTTTGACAGGACGATTGGCCATGTAAACACCTGCAATGATGATCACGATCCACATAAAATAGGATAACCTGAACGTCTCACCATCTATAATTCCCCAAATAATGGATACAATGGGCATCAGGTAGGTTACACCTGAAGCAAAAAGAGCAGAAGTACGTTTGATGATCCAGAAGTTGGCAATCACAGCCAGGGCGGTACCCAACACCGATAGAATAGTTATATAACCCAGACTCGGCAGTGCAGAGGGTATATGTATTATTCGGTAGATGAAGTCGGTTTGTAAGGTCAGGAAAAAAATTGCCGGAACACCTATGAATACAAAGGCAAGCGAAGCAATGGTGATAGGATCATAACCTGTCAGGTAGTTTTTGATGAAATTCATCTGCATGGCATAACACATTGTGGCCAATATGATCAGCATGGCAGGTGTAAAATCAACATTCAGCATACCCCCTCCGGCTGCATACAATAATCCTGCTGCCCCTGCAAAACCAGTTAAAACTCCTGTAATGTTTATCCATCGGGTGCGTCTTTTGAAAAATAAAATACCAAATATCAATGTAAAAAGGGGCGTTAAAGAATTAAGTGTACCCGCCATATAACTGTCCATTCGTGTTTGGGCAGTAGCAAACAAAAAAGCAGGTATGGCATTGCCTAATAACCCTGCGATCATAAACAGATGAAAATTCTTTTTCCTGATCTTCCTGATCCTTTGAAGGGCAAATGGCAGAAGAGCTAAAAATGAAATAGAAACCCGCAAGGCACCTACCTGCACATTGGTAAACCCTACCAATCCTTTTTTGATCAATATGAAAGAACTCCCCCATGTAAGCACCAAACCGATCAGTACAAACCAATCTGCCGGAGCTGGTTTATTTTCTGCCTGCATTTTTCTTTATAACTTTTTTCCAAATTAATGGGTACTATTGCCATCCCGAACAACTTCCCTTTATTTCGAAAAGAACCGGATGTAGTTCAATACGTTAATCAAACAACCTTAAAACATCATTGAAATTGGCGAATAAGATGAGCGCCAGTAAAAAGATCATGCCTACCGTTTGGGCATATTCCATAAATTTATCGCCAGGTTTTTTCCCCACGATCATTTCATACATAAGAAACATCACATGCCCACCATCGAGCGCTGGAATAGGCAGGATGTTCATGATGGCAAGGATAATGGATAAAAAGGCTGTAATGGTCCAGAAATGCACCCAGTCCCAGGTGGGTGCAAAAATACTACCTATGGTGATGAATCCACCGAGACTCTCACTGGCTTTCACTTCAGGACGGAAAAGTAGTTTGAGTTCCTGAATATAATTGGTGGTGGTGGTCCATGCTTTTTCCGCTCCTGCCGGAACTGCTGCCAACAGAGAATAATTACGTTTCTCAAATTCGAATAATTCGTCCAGGGGTTTAATATAAACCCCGATCACAGCCTCTTCCTCGGGCAGGGTGAGTGAAAAGGTTTTTCTTTCCCCGTTTCGCATTACATGCAGGTCGATCTGCTCTCCTGCATAATTGCCTATTTCCCTGCGAAATTCTTCAAAAGACCATGTTTCGGTATCATTGATGCCAATAATGTGGTCACCTTCTTCCACACCAGCTTCCTGTGCAACCGATCCATCGACAAAACCATCAGCAATAAAAGGAAAGCGAAGGCTGATGAAACCATCGCCCCGGTTAGAGATCAAATCAGCAAAAAAACTTTCGGGAACATCAAGGGTTTGTGTTTCGCCATTTCTTGCAATGGTTACCGTATTTACATCGCCAACAATGAATTTTCTGGGTATCTCCATAAAATCTTTTACCTCTTCATTGTTGATGTAGAGTATTTTATCTCCTGTCTGCATGCCTATTTCCTGCGCCATATCGTCGGCTATAATCCCATACTGGGCGTTTTTGGCAGGAAGATACTGTTCGCCAACAAAATATAGCATGAATATGTAGATAATAACGGCCAATATCAGGTTGAAAACTACTCCTGCAACCATGATGATCAGTCTTTGCCAGGTCGGTTTTGCCCTGAATTCCCAGGGTTGGGCAGGTTGTTTCATTTGTTCTTTATCCATTGATTCATCTATCATACCTGATATCTTTACGTAACCACCCAGAGGCAGCCAACCCAGACCATATTCAGTATCACCGATTTTTTTCCTGAACAAAGAAAACCAGGGGTTGAAAAAAAGGTAGAATTTTTCAACACGGGTGTTAAAAAGACGTGCTGCCAGGTAATGACCCATCTCATGGATAACAATAAGAATGGATAAACTGAGAAAAAACTGAATGACTTTAATTGCTATTTCCATTATTTAATTTATGTAGTTATACTGTTTATGAACAATTTGTACTGGCAAATTTATCTTTGCCATATATGAGATCTCTTGCCAGTTTGCGTGTCTGTTTATCTGTTTCACATAACTGGTCAATATCCGGATTTGCTATAAATTCAATCTGCTTCATGCATTTTTCAATGATATCCGGCATTTCCAAAAATCCGGTCTGGTCTTTTAAGAAAGCAGAAACTGCAACTTCGTTGGCCGCATTGAGTATACATGGCATATTTCCATCTTTTTCCATCGCCTGATATGCCAGGTCAAGGTTTTTAAAGGTGTTTTTATCTGGTTGCTCAAAAGTAAATTCCGGATATTCAAGAAAATTGAATCTTGGAAAATCAGATTCTATCCTTTCTGGATATCCGAGAGCATATTGTATGGGGAGTTTCATGTCAGGTAATCCCATTTGTGCTTTCATGGATCCATCCCTGAATTGTACCAACGAATGAATGATTGATTGGGGATGCACGATAACTTTGATCTGTTGAGGATCCAGCCCAAATAACCATTTTGCTTCTATTACTTCCAGTCCTTTGTTCATTAATGATGCTGAGTCAATGGTTATCTTACAACCCATTTCCCAGTTAGGATGTTTGAGTGCATCTTCTTTTTTTACATTTTTTAGATACTCCCGGGTTTTGCCTCTGAAAGGTCCTCCACTGGCAGTAAGATAAATGAGCTCAAGCGGATTGTGAAACTCCCCGGCAAGGCATTGGAAAATAGCCGAATGCTCTGAATCGACAGGATAAATATTCACACCATATTCTTTTGCTTTGCGCGTGATAAGA
This sequence comes from uncultured Bacteroidales bacterium, assembly GCA_964390665.1. Taxonomy (GTDB): domain Bacteria; phylum Bacteroidota; class Bacteroidia; order Bacteroidales; family UBA7960; genus SKVR01. Next base: position 8,067 of record CAYMLS010000033.1, read on the forward strand.
TGACCTGCCACAACAAGGGTTTCTTTATTGGCCAGTGCAATGTTTTTCCCTGCTTCAATGGCTTTAAGTGTGGGTTTTAACCCGGCAAATCCCACCATTGCCGTAAGTACGATGTCTATATTATCAAAAGCAACCACTTCCTCCAAAGATTTTTCGCCACAAAATACTTTTATCATATAAGGATTCAATGCTTCATTCACTTTGTTATAATGTTCCTCATTGCCAATAACAACTGCATTGGGGCGGTATTCCAATGCTTGCCTGATAAGTAATCCGGCATTATTTTGAGCGGTAAGTATTTCTACGGAAAAATAGTTTGGGTTTGCATTTATTACCTCCAGAGCCTGTTTGCCGATGGAACCAGTTGATCCGAGTATTGCAATGCTTCTTTTTTTCACTTCTTATTATTTGTATTGGTTTTTCACTTTTTCACAAGTAAAATGTATGATTTCAAAAAATTAGATGCCATTTAGAGACGCGGTTTTTTCTCCTTAAAAAACAATGTAATCAACAGGGTTTACCGGGTTTCCATTATACCAAAGTTCGAAGTGTAAATGGGTGCCTGTGGAAATGGTGCCTGTATCTCCAATAATCGCAATTACTTCCCCGGCTTTTACAAAGTTTCCTTCCTCTTTCAGCAAACTGCTGTTGTGTTTATAAACAGACACCAGGTTTCCTTCATGTTGCACACCTATTGTATATCCTGTGGCAAGGGTCCAGGTAGCAAAAACAACTGTACCGTCAAGTGCAACCTTGATGGGTTCGCCCTCATCAGCAACAATATCAACTCCATAATGTCTTTCCGCCGGATTATAATGGTTGGTAATGATCCCCTGCAAGGGGGTGAAAAATAAAAACTGCGACATGGAACTTTGCGGTAATTCTGCCTGAGGTGCTTGCACGTCTGGTGTTTCTGTGCTTTCTTCATTCTCAAATTGCACCCGCAGCAGGGAATCTTCCCTGGAACGTTTTAACTCTGAGATCTCAAAAAAATTCTGGTTTCTTATCGAATCGGGCATATAATCTACTATTTCCCTGCCTTCTATTATATTTCTTATGTTGTGGATGTACAAATCCTTGCTTCTCAGTTCTGTTTGCAAAGAATCTGCTTTGATATTGAGCTCGCGAAGTATCTTTCTTGTATTGAAATCAGCATATCCCGGAATGTACTCCTTTAGTGGAGTGAATGCGATCAGATAGGTGGTAAGGACTACAAGAAAAATTACAAGTGTTCCGAAAGCAACGAAAACATTAAACTTTGTCAGACGAAATGATATCTTTTCTTCCAGGTTTTCGTCGTTCATCAGCACCAAACGGTACTTGTCATGAAGCTTCGAAAAAAATCCTTTACTGTTTTTCTTGTTACTGGGCATTACAATTACTTTTCTTTATAAAATGTATTCGCTTATGATTAAACTTTATATTCATACCGGTTTATTTTATACCGGCAAACAGATTTTCTGCCTGGATTGCCTTCATTCGTTCTTAAGTAGTGTATCTTGATGTTTTATCCGAACAAATATTGTTTAAATAATTGAATAGAAACTACTTACGTTTGTTTATTCACTTTTTTGATGTACTCGTTATGTGGGTTTCATCTGAATGAAATTAGTTTAAGTTATTGGTCAGTTGGAACTTACATGAGTGGATTCATCCGTTTTTTTATGAGCGCTGTACTCATGTAAGTTTCATTTGCAAATATCGGAAAATAAATGTTTTGGCTTGTACATTGCTTTTAATAATTTCCATTTGATGAACCAGGGCATGACAAAAATTTAGACACACACGCGGATGATTATAACTCGCAACATGCTCAGACATGCAGTCAGAGTATTGTTGGTGAGCTCCCCTTTAAGAAAAGAATGGGGACCTGTTTAACCAAATTATTAACAGATAAAATATCCATCATGAAAGTTTTAAAAAGGTGTGATCATTATTGACCGGGTTGTTTTTTGATGGTCTTCATAAATTTCTTCCAATTCTTTTCATTATTTGAAATATTTTCGTCAATAATTTGTTATTCACTTACTACTTTTCTTATAATTCGGCGATTTTATAAGGAATGCTACAACATCAGTATTCAAAAATAAAATGCGTCTGATGTTTTCTGAAGTCCATTAAGTCGTATAACTTTGCGAATATCTTATATTTTTGTGCGTTTGAATTTACTTATGAGGAATATAAATCAAATTTTAAGGTCTGGTATCTGGCTTTTGGCAGTCATCATCATGATGATCATCGCAGGATGCTCCACCCAAAAGAACACATTTGTAAACCGTAATTTCCATAGCATAACTACAAAATACAATGGTTATTTTAATGCTCGTGAAAATTATCGTGAAGGTTTGTCTTCTCTTGCCGAAAAACATGAAGATAATTATGAAACCGTTTTAAGTGTATTTCAATATGGCAGTGAACAACAGGCATCTTCGGTAGCAGGTCAGATGGATATTGCCTATCAGAAAACAAGTACTGCTATCAGAAGACATAGTATGAATATTAAAGGTGTGGAATACAATCGTTGGATTGATGATAGCTATTTTCTGATTGCACGCAGCCATTATTTTAAGAGAGACTATAATCTTGCCATTCTTACTTTTGAATATGTGATCAGGCAATTTGAAACTCCCCTCAAAAACCAGTCAGTTATTTGGGTTGCCAAGTGTTACATTGGTATGGAAAACTATGACAGGGCTGTTCAAACCCTTGAAAGACTTGATGAAGCAAGAGAAGCAGGGGAAGTGGATGAGAAGACAATGGCACTTTACCATATGGTTTTTGCCGATCTGTATCTTAAACAGGAACAATATGCCGAGGCAACTCCGTTTCTGAAGCAATCCATTGATTATGCAGGAAATTCAAAATTAAAAACCCGCCTTACCTTTATATTGGCACAATCTTATCATCAAACAAAAGATTATGCCAATGCGCAGAAAACCTATGCCAGGGTTCTGAAATTATCTCCGGATTTTCAAATGGCTTTTCAGGCCAGGATTAATATGGCCATGGCTTTTGATACCGAAAGTGGCGATAGCCGGTTTATTTTGTCTGAGTTGCAGAATATGCTGAAAGATAGCAAAAACGAGGATTTTAAAGACCAGATTTACTATGCGCTGGCCCAATTTTCAATGAGGCAAAAGGATAAGGAGCAAGCCATTGAATATTACAACCTGGCATTGGAAAATTACAAAGATAACCGCGGACAAAAAGGAGTCACCTTTTTAAGACTTGGAGAAATTTATCATCAGGATAAAGATTATTTGAAAGCGGCCGAGATATATGACAGTACCATGGTTTATTTGTCAACCGAATACCCCGAGTATAAAGAAGCCGCCCAAACAAGTTTTCTTTTGAAAGAACTATCTGTTTACCAAAAAACCATCCAAAAGGAAGATTCCCTGCAAAAAATTGCCGCTATGAATGATGCAGAAAGAAACAGGGTTCTTGATCAGATTATCGCCGATTTGAAAGAAGAGGAAAGACTTGAAAAAGAAAAAGAGCAGCAGCGTGCCCGCATGCGGCAGGAAATGGCAAGGCAGGGCAGGGGCAGATCACAACAGGGACAGGATGCCAGCTGGTACTTTTACAACCCCTCCTCCATTAGCTTCGGAAAAAATGAGTTTTACGCAAAATGGGGCGAGAGAAAACTGGAAGACCTCTGGAGAATCAGCAACAAGCAAGTTATCGCTTTTGGCGAAATGGGCGACTTTGAAATGGAAGAGGATTCTATTCAGGGTGGAAATGTTACCAGATCTGTTTTAATGCAGAATCTCCCACTAACCGAAGAACAATTAAACGCTTCCAATGAAAAAATTGCCCTGGCTTATTATAACATGGCTTTACTTTTTAAAGACAGGATGCTCGATATGCCTTCTGCTGTTGAAAGTTTTCAGTCATTGATCGAGAGATTTCCTCAAAATGAAAATGTCCTCTATAGCGCATATTTTCTTTATACCATCTTTAACCAGGAGAATAAAAATTCACAGGCAAATGTTTACAAGGAATACATTCTGACCAATTTTCCGGATACTGATTTCGCCCGTATCCTGTCTGATCCTGATTATGCTGAAAAAATCAGAGACCGTCAAAATCAGGCAAAATATCTTTACCAACAGGCCTATGAAGCATACATGAGGCAGGATTATACCCGTTCATCTGAATTGGTAAAACAAAGTGAATCAATGGAACTTTCAAGGGAGCAAGAGGCTCAGTTCTCCTTTTTGAAAGCCTTGAATATTTCAAAAACTGCCCGCAAAAGTCAATTCATGGATCAACTTACCACGATTACTGAAAATTACCAGGATACAAGAGTTTACGAACCTGCTAATAATTTGCTTGCTTTTTTGGGTGAAGGTGGAGGATTGGTTGACTTTGAAGATGAAGTGCAAATGGTTGATATACAGGAAACAGATAACGATGATCAGAATATTCTGGCAAATTCTGTCTTTTCGCAAAACCCTGATGCAGTCCATTTTTTTGTCATTATGGTGGATACAGAGAATACCTCTGTCAGAGAACTCAGAAATGATGTTGATGTATTCAACAAGGAAACATTTGAGGAAACAACACTGAATATGAGTACGTTGTTTTTTGAACAAGGACGGCAATTGCTTACCGTCACCAATTTCCCTGATGCTATGCAGGCAATGGAGTATGGAGATAAACTCCAGGAGGATCTTTCCCTGAAAGAATATGATACAACCTTGTTTACTACTTTTGCCATTTCAGTAGAAAACTACCCGGTTTTTTATCAGGAACGCAAACTCGATGATTACCTTGATTTTTACAAAATTGCTTACCAGTTCTGATTTTTTATCTGCCCGGTATTTGAAGGAAAAAACAAAACGATTGCTTTTTCGCATGGGGGTGTGAACCGTACTTGTTGAAAACCTAAACAGCAACAGATACCTCTTTTTTGTTTTTTTATCAAGGGTAATTCTTAACGGATTCTTTTTTATTTTTACTTTTGCCCAAAATCAGGGATTTATGAATCCCGAATGGCTATTTTTTAACCTCCTGTTACTGTAATACTGCAAAACCCGATGTTGAGGATGTTTAACCGAACCTCAAAATTAAAAATTTGGTGCATGCCAATTTTTTGCTTATTGTTAAGAGATTCGATGTTTTCAGGTTGATAAAAATGATTATTGTATTACCTTTAATGGAATAAAATCAAAAAATGTTTGGTACAAAAAATAAATCAAAAAAAACTATGGCTAAAAGTAATGATGCAGAGCATACATCAGTAAATTTAATAGGAAACGGAACCACTATCAAAGGCGAAGTGAAAAGTAATGGCGACATACGTATTGATGGCACACTGGTAGGACAAGTTTACTCCAAAGGGAAGATCATTGTGGGCAATACCGGTGTTATTGAGGGTGAAATATATTGCCAGAATGCCGACTTCTCTGGTAAGATCAACGCAAAAGTTGAGGTGTCGGAATTGCTTAGTTTAAAAGCTACCTCACGGTTGAACGGCGAAATTGTTACCAGCAAATTGGCCATAGAACCGGGAGCTCGTTTTACAGGTAGTTGTAATATGGATAAAAATGAAACGGGCGACCCTAAAATGGCTGCAAAGCAAAACCAGGAAAGAAATAAATAAAAAAAAGGAAAATACGGTAACCGGAATATGTTGAACATACTATTCCGGTTTTATTTTGACTGTTTTTACCCGGCAGGTGTTGAAAAGTTTTTTTGCAGTGAGGGGTGAAATATTTACAGAGTTCTATGAAGGTTTTTGAAAAAAATTTTGTACGGTTTTTATCGGGGAGTTTTATTGTTTTCGTGATAAGTATTTTATGGTATTTTTTTGCCGCTGATGATTTAGTCAATATATGGGTGCCTTTTATGGTGCCGTTTCTGTTTTTGGTCAATCTTTTCTTTTATACCTTGCAAAAGCGATTGTCCCGGAAAAATGAAAAGAAAACTCTTATATTCCACCTTGCTTTTTCAGGTATTAAGCTGTTCATTTATCTTACCGTTCTTATTTTGGTAGGTGTTTTATTCAAAAATGGTATTGTTGTTTTTTACATCAATTTTCTTGTTTTTTACCTGGTATTTGCATTTATGGATGTGAAATTTTTAGCGAAAGCAAATTAAAGGTCATTTTATTATGGTTTACCGGTCATGAATATTGTTTTTGCTAATCCCTGGTAATTAAATGATTGAAGAACAAATTCCGGGATGATATTGATGCAATGGCAGGTTTTTGCAGAATAAAAATACTTACAGGATGACAGGTTTTCTGTTCCTGATTTTTTTTTCAATAAATAGTAATATACGTATAAAGAAAACAAAAAATATTTATAAATTGCACCCTCAAAATTAGAAAGATTAAAATTTGAAAATGGGAGTTACTGGCAGAGTATATAATAAGATGAATTTTCTGAAACCAATTTTTTGGGTCGTTATCTTTTTGATGGTTTGCTTGCCTGCAAATGCAGCAGATTCAAAAGAACAGGATACATCCCATGCTCAGCAAAATGAAGAGTCGAAAAAATTCGACGCCAGCAAGGTGATCATTGGTCACATTCTTGATTCTTATGAATGGCATATTGCTGACTACGAAGATATTCACATTAGTATTCCTTTGCCGGTGATTTTATTCTATGAAGGTGAGTTTTATTTTTTTATGTCAAGTAAGTTTCATCACGGAAAGGATGCTTACAAAGGGTTTCGCATTGCTAAAGACGGACCCAAAAAGGGAAAGATCATCAAAGTACTTGATGATGGGATAACGCCAGATAAACAGGCTTCTTTTTTACTGGATTTATCAATCACAAAAAATGTGTTTTCCATCTTTATAAGTTCAGTTTTCTTGATAGTTATGTTTATTTCTGTTGCCAAAAGTTATAAACAATCCGGGCATCAGAAAACACCCACAGGGCTGGCATCTTTTCTGGAACCAATTATTTTGTTCGTTCGCGATGATGTTGCAGGATCGGCAATACCAAAACACAAATTAGACTTATTCCTGCCTTACCTGCTTTCATTGTTTTCTTTTATCTTTTTTAATAACTTATTAGGATTGGTGCCGTTTTTCCCTGGAGGCGCAAACGTTACAGGAAATATTAGCGTTACCCTCACACTTTCGCTTTTTACTTTTACTGTTATACATATTTATGCCAATCGCAATTATTGGAAGCATATTTTCAATACACCCGGTGTGCCCTCATGGTTAAAATTCCCCATCCCGTTGATGCCAATTATTGAAATTGTGGGTGTTTTTGTAAAACCGGTGGTGCTGACCCTCAGGTTGTTTGCAAATATCACAGCAGGTCATATGATCATACTGGGGTTTGTAAGTCTTATATTTGTGATGGGAGCTGCAGGGGCAGCGTTCGGTTTTGCGATTTCTCCCTTGTCTGTTCTTTTTGTTGTTTTCATGAATTTTCTTGAATTACTGGTTGCTTTTATCCAGGCTTATGTTTTCGTGTTTTTTAGCGCCATTTTTATTGGTATGGCCGTTGAGGAGCATCATTGATTCGTATTAATATTTTATATTTTTAAGTTTAACCTAAAATTTAGCATTATGTTGTTATCAGTATTATTGCAAACAAGTGCAGAGGTTGCACAAATGAGTGTTGAGGTTACCGCAAACTGGATGAAAATGGGGGCTGCTTTTGCAGCTGCAGTTGCCGTTATCGGTGCTGCTTATGGTATTAGTAAGATAGGTAGAGCTGCAGTTGAATCTATTGCCAGGCAACCCGAAGCTGCCAATGATCTTCGCTCCTCTATGATTGTTTCTGCCGCTCTTATTGAAGGCGCTACATTCTTTGCCATTGTTGTTGCATTACTTGTGTTGTTTGTTTAAAAAATTCTCCTGGAGGTTTCTGCCTTATACAAAGTATGTTTTCTCTGTCTTTTGTAAACATTTTATCCGGGTTTACAAGTTGAGGAGCAACTAAGGCAGTTGTAGCAATGGAGGAATTCTATCTTTTAAACAAAAGTTTTTATCACTAAAACTACATATTATGGAACTGATAATGCCTGGAATAGGTCTTATTTTCTGGATGACACTATCCTTTGGTATTGTATTGTTTGTTTTGCGTAAATATGCCTGGAATCCCATCTTAGGTACTCTTCGCGAAAGGGAGAATTTTATCAATAATTCGTTGCGCGAAGGACAGAGAATTAAACGCGAACTGGCAGAACTCGATCATACCAAAGAAAAAATGATCTTACAAGCCAAAGAAAAAACTGATGAAATGATTCATCAGGCTAAACTCGATGGTGAGAAAATCATTCAGGAAGCGCAGGAAAAAGCGCGTGGTGAAGCCAATAAAATAATTGATGCCGCCAGAAATAGCATCACTGCACAGAAAAAAGCAGCAGAAAATGAAATCAGGCAACAGATCGTCCTGTTATCTGTAGATCTTGCGCAAAAAGTATTGAGCGAAGAGTTTACCGATACACAAAAGAAAAATCAATATGTGAATAAACTCCTGGATGACATTAAACTCAACTAATGTAATGAAGTTTTCATTGTTTGTTTTTTTTCAATGCTGAGTGTTCCTTTTTAATGAATCGTTGAATAGCCTAAAATGTAACCCTGGGAATCGGGTAAAATCTGACCGTGTTGTTTAAACGCAAACAGGATTTTACTGATACTTCTAAAGGATGCCCGGTGAAATAAATAAAAGATTTTGGAATGAAAAATTTACGTGTATCTAATCGTTATGCAAAAGCCTTATGGGGTCTGGCAAAAGAAAGTAATATTTCGCAGCAGGCTTATGATGATATGGATTTGATATACAAAAGTTTATCTACCAATAAAGATCTGAAAACTATTCTGAACAGCCCCATTGTAAGGGTGTCTAAAAAACAGAATATCGTCAGGGCTGTTTTCAAGGATAAAGTCCATTCGGTTACCATGCATTATCTTACCATTATCATAAGAAAAAAAAGAGCCATGCTCATTGAGGGAATTGCGTTTGAATATCTCAAATTACACAAACAAAACCTTGATATTGAAACGGTAACACTTATTACGGCGGCTGGTGTTGATACAGATACAGAAAATAAAGCAAGGAGTATTGCAACCAATCTTACCTCCAAATCGAAAATTGAATTTCAAAGTCAGCTAAAACCCAATATTATTGGAGGGTTTATTTTAAGGGTTGGCGATTTACAATATGATGCGAGCATAAAGCGCAAATTATCGAATATGAAAAGAGAATTATTGGGCAATTAATTGCTTTTTTATTGATAAGCAATTTATCATTGCCCTTTTCTTTTACAAGACAGAATGTAAAATTTAATAATTATGGCCGAAATAAAACCTGCAGAGATCTCTGCAATCTTACGAAAAGAAATGGCAGGATTCACCATGGAATCCGAACTGGAAGAAACAGGTACTGTTTTGCAGATTGGTGATGGTATTGCCCGCATTTATGGCCTTTCCGGAGCAAAAAGTGGTGAACTCGTTGATTTTGACGAAACCGATCTGCAAGGTGTTGTTCTCAACCTGGAGGAGGATAATGTGGGTGTGGTACTTCTGGGCGAGGCGCATGCTGTAAAGGAAGGGCACCTGGTAAAACGTACCAAAAGGATTGCTTCTCTGAAAGTGGGAGAAGGATTGTTGGGCCGGGTGATCAATACACTTGGTTTTCCTATAGATGGTAAAGGACCGCTGGAAGGCGACCTTTATGAAATGCCACTCGAGAGAAAAGCTCCTGGGGTAATTTATCGTCAACCGGTTAATGAACCCTTACAAACCGGATTAAAGGCCATTGATTCGATGATTCCCATTGGTCGCGGACAGCGTGAATTGATCATCGGTGACAGGCAAACCGGCAAAAGTACCATTGCTCTCGATACCATTATTAATCAAAAAGAATTTTTCGATAAGGGTGAACCCGTATTTTGTATCTATGTTGCCGTGGGCCAGAAGGGATCTACTGTAGCGGGTATTCAGAATATTCTGGAAGAACATGGCGCAATGCAATATACAACCATTGTTTCGGCCAATGCCAGCGACCCTGCCGCCATGCAGTTTTTTGCCCCGTTTGCCGGCGCCGCTATTGGTGAGTATTTCCGTGATACAGGCAGACCCGCACTGGTGGTATTCGACGACCTCTCCAAGCAGGCGGTTTCCTATCGCGAGGTATCTTTGCTTTTGAGAAGACCACCGGGAAGAGAAGCATACCCCGGCGATGTTTTTTACCTCCACAGCCGTTTGCTGGAAAGAGCATCCAAGATCATCGACTCTGATGAAATTGCCGGTAAAATGAATGATGTCCCTGAATCCATCAAAGGAATGATTAAGGGCGGTGGTTCTCTTACTGCTCTTCCGATTATTGAAACACAGGCAGGTGATGTGTCTGCTTATATCCCAACCAATGTGATCTCGATCACCGATGGACAGATCTTTCTTGAATCTGATCTTTTCAATTCCGGTATTCGGCCTGCTATCAATGTGGGTATATCTGTTTCGAGGGTGGGGGGTAACGCCCAAATCAAGTCCATGAAAAAAGTAGCGGGTACACTGAAACTTGATCAGGCGCAATACCGTGAACTCGAAGCTTTTTCTAAATTCGGATCTGACCTTGATCCTACAACAAAGGCTGTGCTCGATAAAGGTGCCCGGAATGTTGAAATTTTGAAACAGGGACAGTTTAGCCCAGTGCCTGTTGAAAAACAAATTGCTATTGTTTATTGCGGTACAAAAGGCCTTTTGAGGAAATTGCCCCTGGATAAAGTTGCCGAATTTGAAGAAAAATACCTTGATTTTCTTGACAAAAACCACCGGGATACCTTAGATGAACTCAGAGCCGGAAAACTGACCGAAAATATTATTCAGGTTCTGGAATCTAATGCCGAAAGTATCATCAATGAATTCGTAAATAATAAGGAAAGTTGATTAACGACTCCTATCGATTATGGCAAATTTAAAAGAAGTCAGGATCAGAATTGCCTCCATTAAGTCTACAAGGCAGATCACCAGTGCCATGAAAATGGTGTCGGCGTCAAAACTCCGTAAAGGACAAACTGCCATTCAGAATTTAAGACCGTATGAAGAGCAATTAAGACTTATGCTCAACAAAATTAATAATGTACTGAGTGAAGAGGATAAAAATTCGTTGTGTATTCAGCATCCCTCACCCAAACGTGCACTTTTTATTGTTATTACAGCCAATAAAGGTCTTTGTGGTACTTTCAATTCACACCTGCTAAAAGCATCCGTAAAACATATTCATAAACTTGAGCAACAAGGAATGGATATAGAGTTGTTTGTAATTGGAAAAAAAGCAGTTGATTTTTTCCGCAAAACTTCCTGGAAAATTTTTGAAGTTGATAACGGTCTCATCGATAAGGTGTCCGTTGAAAGTTCGTTTGCCATGGCACGTAAAGCCATGAATCTGATCAATGAAAAACGTTTCGACAAAATTGATCTGATATACAACCGCTTCAAAAATGCTGCTGTTTATGAGATCATTAGCGAACAATTTTTGCCTCTTGTGCTACCCGAACAGGTGCTGGAGGAAAAAAGTGCACCCGAAATGGAATATATTATGGAACCTTCCAGGAAAGAACTGATGGATGAACTGGTTCCCAAATCTATCCAAACCTATTTTTACCGGGTTTTGCTAGACTCATATGCCAGTGAGCAGGGTGCACGTATGACCGCAATGCATAAAGCAACAGACAATGCGACCGAATTGCTCAAAAATCTTACAATTGCCTACAACAAAGCAAGACAAACCTCTATTACCAATGAGATCGTTGAGATTGTGGGCGGAGCAGATGCGCTTGACGAATAACCTGATTAGATTACCGAAATTGATTACAAGATTTTGCCTGATTACCTAAACAGAAATTTTTAAACCTTAAAAAAGAAAAACCATGTTACCAAAAAGATTAGAAGAAGTACTCAACGAACAAATTGAAAAAGAAGCATATGCTGCTCAATTATACCTTGCCATGGCATCATGGTCTGATGCTAAAGGGCTGGAAGGTATATCGGAATGGTTTTATGCACAACATGCTGAAGAACTTCAACATATGCTTAAAATTATTAAATATGTGAATGAAAGGGGTGGTTATGCTGTTGTACCCAAAGTTGATCAACCCCCCAGAGATTTTGAAAGTGTAAAACAACTTTTTGAAGCATCACTGGAGCACGAGCAAATGGTTACTGCATCTATCAATAATATTGTTGGACTGAGTTTGGAAGAAAAAGATTTTACTACCCATAACTGGATTCAGTGGTTTGTAGATGAGCAACTTGAGGAAGAATCTTCTGTGCAGAAGATTCTTGATAAACTCGGTTTGCTGGGCGGTGGAAATCTTTATGTTTTCGATCGTGATATTATGTCTATCCGCCAAAGCGGTGCCGAAGAATAGTATTCCTCGCTGCCCGAAAACTTTTTAAAAATATAATTGGTGCCTCAACGAAAATACTGTCTTGCCTTTAAAACTTTTTTATCGCAGGATCAAAAGGCAGTGGTTTTTCAGGGTACAACACTTTTTGAAATCTTTTCAGATCATACCGGGCAATGTCTTAGATATTGCCCGGTTTTTTTTATCTTAGATCCCGTATGTATCTTTCATTTTTTTATTAAAGATACAGGGTGCTATTCATGTTTTCAAACTCTTCATGCCAAGGAAAAAAATCCTGATCATTATTAATCCCAGGTCGGGTGTTCGTAAAAAAGATGGACTCTCGTCCTTGTTTCAAAAACATTTTAATGATGATGATTTTGAAAAGGAGATCGTGTTTACCAGGTATGCTGGTCATGCTACGCAACTCGCCAGGGATGCCGTAACGAACAACTTTGATCTCATAGTGGTAGCAGGAGGTGATGGGTCGGTAAATGAAACAGCCAAAGCACTTGTAAATACAGATGTAATACTTGGTGTTGTTCCAAAAGGGTCAGGAAATGGATTGGCCAATCACCTGAAAATACCCTCTGCCACAAATAAGGCCATGAAATCCATTGCCCGAATGAAGACAGATAAGATCGACACCTATACTGTTAACGGGAAAAGTGGATTTAATCTGTCGGGTGTTGGGTTTGATGCACGTATTGCTTATCTTTTTAATCAAAATAAAAAAAGGGGATTCCTTACTTACCTGAGGGTGATCTTGAAAGAGTATTTTCGCTATCATCCCGGAGAGTATGTCATCCAGGCAGGTGGCAGGACTTTTACAACCAGATCATTGCTGGTTTCTTTTGCAAATTCAAATCAATTTGGTAATCACGCTATAATTGCGCCTCGTGCATCTGTTAAAGATGGTATGATAGATATTTGTATGCTAAAGAAAGTGCCGGGCATCATCGCACCTTTCATGGGTATTGCCATGCTGCTGGGCATTATTCATTTTTTCCCTTTCGTAAAGTACCTCAGGTTTTCTGAGTTTAAGATCAGGGTTCCGGCAAATGATTATCTTCATATTGATGGAGATCCTGCAGAATGCCCTGCTGAACTGCATGTAAAAGTGGATCCTTTATCTTTGAAGGTTATTGTCCCTTGATTTTGAATGTATATCTTTGTTTTTTAATCGCAAAATTTTGACTATGAAAAATATATCTGTAATTGGTGCAGGAGGCATTGGTGGTTATTTTGGCGCCAAACTCGCCCGGGCCGGATTTGAGGTTGAGTTTATTGCCAGGGGAGAACACCTGAAGGCTATGCAACAAAATGGACTGATCATCAAAAGTATTAGCGGAGATTTTACTCTGCAATCTGTAAACGCGACCGATCGTTTTGAAACATTGGCAAATACGGATCTCATCATTTTGGGTGTGAAGGCCTGGCAGGTGAAAGAGGTTGGTGTTGCAATTCGTCCGTTTATAAAGCCTGATGCCGTGGTGCTTCCCATGCAGAATGGGGTGATGGCAACCCGGGAACTCACCGGGGTATTGGATGAACGGAATGTTTTGTCCGGATTGTGCCGTATCATCAGTAAAATTGAATCACCTGGGGTGATCAACCATTTTGGTGTTGATCCTGCCATTGTCTTTGGTGAGACTGATAATCAGGTTACAGACAGAGTACTAACCATGAAGAAGATCTTTGATCAATCTAAGATTGATAATAAAGTCTCAGAAAATATTCAATCAGAACTTTGGAAAAAGTTTATTAATATCTGCGTAAGTGGATTGTTGGCTGTTACAAAAACAACCTATGGTGAACTACGCTCCTTGCCCCAAACAAGGCAAATGATGACTGATCTTTTTCAGGAAGTATATGACCTTTCGCAAAAAGAGGGGGTATCCGTCAATCCCGATTTTGTTGATAAAATGGTTGCTTTTATAGATTCTTTTCCACCCGATACCACTTCTTCTCTTACCAGGGATGTTTGGGAAGGAAAACCTTCCGAAATTGAATATCAAAATGGTACCGTTGTAAAGCTTGCCAGGAAGCATCATTTGAAAGTACCGGTCAATGAATTTGTTTATAATTGCATATTACCGATGGAAATGAAAGCCAGGAAACAAACGATCATAAAATGATTTCTTCTTTGAAGATGAGCAAAACGCAGCACTCCTGGTCTTTCTTATCAGGCGCATTTTTACAAGACTGTTTTTTGGGGCTGACTTTATTTTTCAATGTTGATGCGGGCATCTACTGCTACTACCTGTTTGGACGAACCCAAAAGGGGGTTCAGGTCAAGTTCTGTGATTTCTGGAGCTGCCTGCAACAAAGCGGATAGTCTTACCAGAATATCGGCAAACTTTTTCTCATCAACACCTTCACTGCCTCTTGTTCCTTCAATTATTTTGTAACTCTTTAAAGATCTGATCATTGAAATTGCTTCCCCCTGATTTACCGGGGCAAGATTTTGTGCCACATCCTGAAGCACTTCAATAAAAATACCACCAAGACCACAAAGAATCATATGCCCAAAATTTTCCTCAAACTTTGCACCCGCAAAAAGTTCTGTTCCTGATAGCATGGGTTGCATCAAAATAGCGTTTGTTTCCGGTATTTTCATCATACGTTCGAAATGTGTTTTTACCTCGTTTTCATCCTTCACATTCAGAGCAACACCTCCCACATCAGATTTGTGCACTGGTCCGACCACTTTCATCACTACCGGAAATCCCAGGTCTTTGGCTGCTTGTGATGCTTCGTTGGCAGAATGTGCAACCATTTCGCCTGCCCTTGGAATACCCGCAGCATCCAGCAGTTGCTGTACTTTCTCCGGGGCCAGGTATCCGTTTTCCGATTGGTCAATGATTGTTCTGATCTCTGACAAATTAACATCAGGCAATTCTATGGTTTCCTCTGCTGGTGCCGGGGTGTTGAAAACGCGACCGAGCGCATTGCCGAGAACTACTTCATCCGGAAAGTTTATCCTGCCTTTGGAGATAAATTTCTCAACCTCCTCTTGTGCTGTAAGGGTAGAGGGCAGAACGGGATAAATCGGTTTTTTACATTCCGACATTTTCAGATCAAGTACATCATAAACATTAAAAACAGGAAAAAGACCAGGTGTGCCAAAAATGACCACCATGGCATCAATATGCTCAAACTTTTCCTCAGCAAAGTCAATGATAATGCCTAATTGTTCTGCCGTTCCTGTGGCCAGGAAATCAATAGGGTTTGATACCGATGACCCGGGAAATAAATGGTTGAGCAATTCCCTGCTTTCAGGAGTATCGGTATGAGGCACATTGAGTCCATTGTTTGTTAATGCATCGGTGAGCATTACTGCCGGACCGCCGGCATGGGTTATAACAGCAAAATTCTTTCCCTTGGGTTTTGGATGCATGAGTACCGAAGCAACGCTTATCAGATCTTCCCTGCCATAGCAGCGAATTATACCTGCTTTGCGAAAAAGCGCGTCTACCGCTGAATCAGAACTGGCAAGTGCCCCTGTGTGAGAAGAGGCCGCTCTGCTGCCGGCATCAGAACTTCCTGCTTTCACGGCTGCGATGCTGCAACCCTTTTTTATCAGCGATCTGGCATGCTTCAAAAGCATACTGGGTTTTTTGATCGTTTCGAGATAAAGGAGTTTTATTCTGCTGCTGTTTTTTTCATCATAAGTCTCGTCAAGGTGTTTCAGGATCTCTTCAACCCCCATCTGGGCACTGTTGCCCACAGAAAATACATTGGCAAAAGTGAGTCCCTTGGGAATTCCGGCTTCCATAATAAAGCATGCTGTAGCGCCTGACCCGGAAATAAAATCACAACCATTGGTCTGTAGTTTGGGTATGGGGTAGGTGAAAATACTGTGATGATTGGGTGTGAGGATGCCAACACAATTAGGACCGATCAGCGATCCGCCAACATCATTCACCATTTTTACGATTTCTTGTTCCAGCACCGCTCCTTCTTCACTTTCTTCACTAAAACCCGCCGATAATACAATAAAAGCTTTGGTGTTTTTTTGTTGGGAAAGTATGTTTATGGTATCCGGAACAAACCGTGCTGCAATGGCTATGATAGCCAGGTCTACCGGCGGAAGATCAGTGGGGTCGGCATAACTTTTTATGCCTTGTACCTGGCTCTCTTTCAGGTTGGTTACATACAATTCGCCCGGAAAATTCCCGTCGATCAGATTTTTTAATACTTTTCCGCCGGGTTTGGTGATGTCTTCAGATCCACCTATTACCACAATACTTTTTGGGTTGATCAACTGTTCTGTTATCATTGT
>CAYMLS010000034.1:0-24301 GCA_964390665.1 uncultured Bacteroidales bacterium
AGATGTGAAGGTAAAAATTGCCGATGATGGTGAAATTCTTGTAAAAAGCCCCGGGTTAATGATCGGATATTACAAAGACAAAAAAGGAACCGTAAATGTGATCGACAAGGAAGGTTGGTTCCACACCGGTGACATCGGAGAATTCTCCAAAGGTACATTTCTGAAAATTACCGATCGGAAAAAAGAAATATTTAAAATGTCGAACGGTAAATATATAGCTCCCCAGCAAATAGAAAACAAACTCAAAGAGAGTTTTTATATTCAACAAACCATGGTGGTGGGCGAAAATCAGAAATATCCCGCTGCCATCATCATACCCAATTTCAAAGAATTGGGACAATGGTGCGAAAAAAAGAAAATTCAGTTCTCTGATCATGCCGAACTGGTCAGAATTCCTCAGGTAATAAAACACTTTCAGGAAGAAATCAAAGAATTTAATAAAAAACTTGGGCAAAATGATCAGGTAAAAAAAATCATCCTTATTGCCGATGAATGGAGCCCCATCACTGGAGAACTATCCTCATCACTAAAACTGAAAAGACAGGTAATTATCAGAAAATACAGAAACCTGGTGGATGCTATTTATAATGCAAAAAACGAAAAAGAACCTGTTCCCGTGAGTGTGAGAAAATAAAGCGTATTTTTACCCGGAATATATTTAACTACAGAAGCAATGCTGAATCAGCATTGCTTTTTTTGTGCGGTTTTTCGAGCAAAACATAACATTGTTGAAAACTTCAGAGACAACCGTAAATATTTTTTTATCTACAAAAATTATTACATCACACCTCCCTAAACGTTTCCGCTTACCTTTGTTTATCAGGTACTTAATCATTTGCAAGCAACCATCGTGGGAAATAATATCATCAAAATCTCTTACCATTCTGATATATTTTTTGCAAATAGCCCTATCATTTTATAGGTATTTTTACCTATTTATACCCAAATTTTAATCAAGTATTTGCACTTACAAATAAAATGCGTAAATTTGCGTAATGATAATAGGTACTTATTCTGAAAAGAACACCACATATATAACCAAAAAAATAATGATCATGAATTCACCAACTGTAAAATTTCTGCTTTTCGTTTTCCTCATCAGTTTGTTTTCCCAGTTTGGTTTTGCTACAAACAAGTATTTTGAAGTATCAGGTTGGGTAAAAGCCGATGAAGACTATATCCGTAATGCTACTGTAGAAGTTTATTCGGGTCTCGATCTTATCGGAACTACCAAAACAAACCGTTGGGGTAATTTTATCTTAGACCTGAAAATGAATCAGGATTATATCGTAGTTGTAAATGTAGAGGGAAATGCCCCCAAAAGAATCTTTTTCCAAACCTCTAATGCCAAAGAAAATAAAGATATTCATGAAGACCTTTATTTTGAATTTATTGTGGATTTGTATGAAGAAGAGACCAACAGAGAAACTGCTTTTCTGTATCATATGGTTATTTTCGATCATACCGAAAGCAACTTCCTGCACCTGCAACCCAATGTGAGTGAATTTTTACATTCCGACGATGATCCCTTTTACCAGTTTGATGAAAAAACAGATGAGTATATGTCTTCATCATCCGCTTATCCAACCTCAAACATTCAATAATTGCCAGAATAAAAAAGCGAGCCATTGTTAAAAACTTTTTAGTTTAAAATTTTTCCTCAAGAAGAATTGAAAAAATCTCCCTCTTTTTGCCTTCATGCAATCAATCAAAAACGGCAAATTCAGCAATCATACAAGTCGTAAATAAAACAAGACGAAAAAAGCAAACCAGAAGACAAAAAAACAAATAAAAATTCATTACATTTTTGAGTTTAAACATTCAAAATACAATCAGTTATTTTGAATGTTTTTATTTTTCAGAGAAATCACAGATTGAAAAATGAAGTCCCTTTTGATGGATTGATAGAGTTTATGGGAAATTTAAACCAATCTGTTGAAGGTAAAAAGCAATTGGCAGCAAAAAGACCCCGAAAACGCTCATAATGAATGAGATTGCTTCATATTTCACCTTGTAAACAAAAACACTAATTTTGGTACCTGCAAGTATTTATCAGATTCATCAACTAAACTGAACAGAACTGTGACAAATTTAAAATTGAAAATCAAGGAAAAACTTCAACTTTACATCCTTGTTACAACAGGACTGGTTTTCCTCATTGCTATTGGATTGATTACTTACAGAGGTTACAAAAACTCTTTAAACGATGCACATGAAATAGCCAACAGCTATGCAGAAAATTATGCAGAACAGGTTTCCGGTATCTTTAACCAAGACCTGGCAGTAGTAAGAACCCTTGCCAATTCTTTTGAAATACACAGGAATTTTGATAGCCTGGAATGGAAACCCCTGGTTGTTGATATGCATAGAAAAGTTTTCGAAAACACACCCAGACTTTATGCTTTGTGGGACAGCTGGGAATATAACTACATCTTACCTGACTGGGATCTGCCCCATGGCAGATTTCTCAATTATCATTTTCGCAAAAACGGAACAATACAATACGATGAACTGGAAAGAAGCCTGGATGGTGACCCCGACCTTTATGGAGCCGCTAAACAAAGCGGATCAGAAATGATATGGGAACCTTACCCCGACCAGCTGGAAGTAGGAGCAACCGGAACTACACTCATGACAACTTTTACTGTTCCGATGTTTGTTAATAATCAATATATCGGATTGGTTGGCGCAGATATAACCCTGGAAAGTTTGCAGGAAATGATGACCAACATCAAACCCTTTGAAGGATCATACGCTTTTCTTTTATCGCATGAGGGACTATTTTCTGCACATCCTTACACCGAATTTCTGGAAGAATCGATTTCAAAATACTTCTGGAACGATGAACAGGTCAACAGAATTTACGAAAATCTTGATCAGGGTGAAAGACTGCAATTTACAAACTTTTCAAACAATGATAATTTTTATTACACCTTTGCCCCTGTTCATGTGGGAGAAACCGATACCCCCTGGATGCTTGGTATAGGAGTACCCCTAAGCGAAATAAGAAGTGAAGCAAGGACACAGTTGTTTATTTCGCTGGGGTTAGGATTATTAGGTTTTCTGATTATTTTTTGGGTGGTTTGGCTATTGGCAGACAGTATATCAGGCAATCTCAAAAAAATTACGCTTCTTACAGAAAAACTGGCAAAAGGACAAATTGATAAATCCATGCAACTTCACATAGAGTCTGGCGATGAGTTTCAGGATATGGCAGAGGCATTCAATACTTCTATCAACGGCCTTTCGGAAAAAGAAGAATTTGCCGGGAAAATCGGAAACGGACAACTCGACACGCAACTCAACCTGCTCAGCGAAAAAGATTCACTGGGAAAATCGCTCAAAGAAATGCAGGAAAATCTTCAAAAAGCACAAATTGATGAACGGAAAAGACTAGAAGAGAACAAAATAAGAAACTGGGCAACAGAAGGATATGCCAAATTTGCCGATATACTGCGAAACAATAATGACAACATGGAAGAACTATCGTTTCAGGTGATCAAAAATATGGTGAAATACCTGGATGCCAATCAGGGTGGTATTTTTATCCTCGAAGAAAATAACAATGAAAAAGTGCTCAGTCTGAAAGCCTGTTATGCTTTCGACAGAAAAAAATACCTGGAGAAAAATATTTTACCCGGAGAAGGAATGGTTGGTACCTGCTACCTGGAAGGAAAAACGACCTATATTACTCAAATACCGCAGTCTTACATAAGAATCACCTCGGGCCTTGGAGGTGAAAACCCGGGGGCACTTATCATTGTTCCTCTCAAACTCAATGATCAGATATATGGCGTAATGGAAATTGCCTCTTTCAACACATTTGAAAAATATCAGATCGAGTTTATGGAAAAAATCGCAGAAAGTGTTGCTTCCACCATTTCTACCGTCAAAATTAATCTTCAAACAGCTTCTCTGCTTGAAAAATCACAGCAACAAGGCGAAGAAATGAAAGCCCAGGAAGAAGAGATGCGCCAGAACATGGAAGAACTTAGTGCAACACAAGAGGAAATGGCGCGCAAAACCAGTGAAATGGAAGGTATACTGAACGCATTGGATGCTTCCAGCTATGTAATTGAATATGACCTGGAGGGCAAAATCATCAACATCTCAGACTCTTACCTGCAATTGCTCAACCTTTCAAAAAATCAGGTTCTGGGCACCAGGCACGCTGATAATATCGAGTTTACTGATGATCAGAAAAGCAATTACCAAAGTTTCTGGAACCAGATAAAAAATGGTGCCACCAAAACACAGGAATCCAAAATTAATGTCGGGGGGCAAATTTACTGGTTGGCAGAAACATACACGCCCATAAGAGATGACAAAGGCAATGTATTTAAAATATTCAAGATTGCCAATAATATTACTTTTAGTAAATCTCAGGCAGAAAAACTGGAAAAAGAAAACGAAAAACTACAGCAAGAAATCAATAAATTAAAGAACAAAAAATAAAAACCAGTCCCTTTTATTGTATACTTTTGCAAAAAAATATTTCGTTTTCATCCCTTTGATAAGTTTATATTTATGCGCTTACAGTTTACTCATTTTGCCTTTGGAGCACTGTTGTTATTCTCTTTTTCTGCAATATCGCAACCCCCTACTGTTGAAGAAATTGATGAGTCGAGATTCCACTTTAATGAAGGTGTGAAATATGGCATCGACAACGATTTTGAAAACGCATTGCAATCTTTTCAAAAAGCCATTGACAATAATCCTCTTTTTGCTGAAGCTTTTTTATATAAAGGATTAACGGAGATTGAACTTGCCAATTACGATCAGGCAGTAAAAGATCTTACCATCTCTATTGAACTTGATCCTTACTTCTCTGATCAGGCTCATTATTTCAGAGGATTGGCAAGGTACCTCCAGGGAAATTACATGGAATCTATTGACGACTTCAGCATTGCTATCAGAATGAATCCGGATTATGCAGCTTTTTATCAAAGAGGCAAAGCGAATCTGGAAATGAAAGAATATGAAAGATCTTTGCAGGATTTTGAAATTGCCCTCAGACTAAAACCCGATTTTTGGGAAGCACACCTTTACAAAGGGATCAACCTGTATTATTTGGAACAATATACAGATGCCATCAAAGACCTCGAACTGGCAAAAGAAAATATGCCCGAAAATGCTGATGCTTTTTACTACAGTGGATTGGCGCGCTCAAAAGCACAAAACAACTACGTGGCAATAGAAGACCTCACTAAAGCAATTGAACTGAACCCTGCAAACAAGCAAGCCTATCAGGCCAGGGCATCAGCAAACCAATTACTGGGGCGAAACGAAGAAGCTGAAAAAGATATTCAGTTCCTCACCACACAGGAATTTGTTGCTGATGATGCCGAGCACCAGGAAGATATTCAGGTGAGCCAGGCAACCAACAACATGAAAGAAGAGGATATAATGGAAGACGCTTCCGGGAGCAAACCCAAAACTTCCACTGAGATAAATTTCACACAATTGTTTGCTTCGAAAAAAGAAAAAGAAACAACAAATACAACAGCACAAACGGAGAAAACATCTGAAAACACCACACGGCAGATGGAAAAAACCCAAAAGAATAAAACTGCCGACAACAGAACCGGAGAAGAGGATGTTGAAATAATCAGCGAACCGGAAAACATTAAACCTACGGTTGTAAAAAGTGATGTGGAAATTGTAAATCTTACATCAGGACTCTATTCTACAGAATTATCAAAGGTTGATCTTTCAGGATTTGGTGTTCAGGTGGCCAGTTATTCCAATACAGATAATTTATCGAACCTCGTAAAGGCATACAACGAACAATATCAGCAACCCGTTTTTATCAATGTTGCTTTTGTAAACGGTCGGAAACTTTATAAACTGATCATTGGCAGGTTCGATAACAGAACTCCTGCTGAAAATTTCCGCGATCAGATCAGAAAAGACAATTTCCCGGATAGTTTCCTGGTGGTTTTCGATAACCTGTAAATAAAAGTTAGAGATTTTGGAAATGAAAACCAGGATCATTTTATTCGCTCCAAATGGCAAGGAGAAGATCAGATGGGGCGAGCGTTTGCCAGCAAAAATTTTTCTGCCTCAACCGACCATATAAAATCATTCTTTTTCAGAATGTTATGCAATTCGCGAAAACAGGGATCTTTTTTTCCATGTCTTTCAAAATCGTCGATTGCTGTAAGGGGCAAGGAAATGTTTGTATAGATCAGTTTTTTACCACCCGGGATCTCTGGTAAACGTTTTGTCGTGTCTATCACAGCATCCAGCCCTCCAATATGCGTTACCATGGCAGCAGGATTGATTCTGCCATTAGCCATCATCTCAAGCGCTTCACGCATGTCATCGGTGTTTCCTCCGCTTGTTCCGGTAATATGGGTAAAAGCATAATGAACATTGTAAAAATTTAATTCTGCTTTAAACTCTGTATCGGCAGGACCAGCAAAAAAATTCAGACAACCGTCGAAACCCAGCATCTGATCGGCCATCTCTACAACAGGCTTTACAGGGGCAAAAACAAATACGTCGTCAAAACCTTTTCCTTCTGTCATATCCCGCAAATGCTGAACGGGGTCTGCGAGTTCTTTGGTATTGACATATTTGAGCGTAACATTATTTTTCGACGCTTCTTCTGCCGTGAGTATCCTTGCTGCTCTGTCAAGGCGTGCCTGATCAATGTCGGTCACTACCAGCAGTCCTGGTTTTCTGTCGCAATGAATAGCATAATCAATGGCAGCCAGACCCATTGGCCCCGCACCTGCGAGTATGGCCATGCTTCCACCCTCTTTTATGCCCATTTCATGTACATAACTGCCATAACGGGTATGATAAGAAGCATGCATGGCGCCTATAACGCAAGACATGGGCTCGGAGAGAGATGCCAGAAAAAAACTATCACCTTCATAAGGCAGCAAACAATCCATCTCCATTACCTCATTGGGAATAATGACATGGGTGGCATCTCCTCCAATATAACGGAAGGAGTAACCCGGAGCATCCAGGCTGCCCTTGTAGTTGAGGGCAGGTTGGATAGAAAACTTATCACCAGGATTGAATTTGTCTGCCCATTTCTTACCTACTTTTTCCAAAGTGCCCGAAAACTCATGCCCGATCATGGTCGGGTTTATGTGGATATCGTCAGGAACCCTTTTGTGATCAGCACCTTGCCTGGTTGCTTTGTAAGACGACATGCAAATGCTGTCTGAAACAACCCGCGCAAGTATTTCATCATCTTTTAATTCAGGTAAATCAAATTCTTCCAGACGAAGATCGTCTTTGCCATATATTCTTACTGCTTTGGTTTTCATTTTCTTTTGTAGTTTACTTGTTAAATTTGAATTTTTCTGCTCCCGGATCAACTGACCTGCTTTACTTATTGCTTGCAGAAAAACGCTAACTATTAGGTTGTTCTTGCTTTCAAAACAATCATTTACAAAAAGTAAATATTCATTTTTTTCAGTAATAAATTTATAATTGAGTACAGTCTAAAAACTTGTTTTTAGACATTCGTGTAAATTTTGTTTTGTTTTATATTGCTGAATTTCAATCAATTAAATTCGTGTGAATTTGTGGAAATTTGTGGACAAATACTTTTTTTACTGGACTCATAATTGCTTTCAATCAGTTTCGATGCATCCGTTATCAATGGGCCAAAAATGATCAGGTTAATGCAACATGATCTGCCCCCCCGTTACCGGTATCGCCTGGCCTGTTTCGTATTTTTGTTCTATAGCATAATAAATGGCCTTCATTACATCTTCCACGGTGCATCCCCGCCCTGCAGGAACCTGATTTTCATAATGCTGCTTTACAGCTTTTACTGTTTTGGCACCCGGGACTTTTCCTGCCTGCAAATACTGCACAAAAAGACCTTTTTTGGGATCAGACCATAAAGGACCATCAAAGAAATTTCCCGGGCAAACAGCATTTACTTTAATACGGTAAGGCATTAATTCAAGAGCAAAAGACTGGGTGAGTCCAATGCCCCCGAATTTACCTCCGGCATAGGCGAAATTTTTGTCGCTCCCTTTCAATCCCGATTTGGAGTTGACTTGTATAATATCTGCAAAATGGGTCTTCAGACTTTCATTTTGCAATTTCATTACTGCAGAGGTATACCTGGCACATAAAAAATAAGCATTATAATTAACCCGGGTAAGCCAGTCAAATGTTTCAGCATCCATTGTATCCAGCCCACCTGCCCGGAGGATTCCAGCATTACTTATAAAAAGGTCAATCCCACCAAAGGTTTCAATGGTTTTTCTGATCAGTTCCATCACGGATCCTTCGTTGGAAACATCTGTTTTCTGAAAAATAACTCCGTTTTTCTGCCCGTATTTTTTCAATTTATCCAACATATTTTCCGCTTCAATGGGGTTGATGTCGGCGATAACTATATTTGCCCCTTCTCTGAAAAGGTCTTCTGCTATCCCGGCACCAAAACCCATGGCTCCGCCGGTAACAATAGCCGTTTTCCCGGCAACTTTTCCCTGGGAAGCGGCTCCTTTGGCCACTTTCCTGCGGTAGTTTTCCAACTCCCAGTTCTCGATAAACCGGATTTGCTCATCGGTCATAAATCTTGGCCCACCAAACCATTTGCTCAAATAACTGATTTTCATCAGATCTTCAAAAACATCCATGGCGGTGAGGGCGGATTTTGAATTGTCTTCCGCTGTTATCAATCCCAAACCTTTGATGAGAATCACTTTGGGTAAGTATCCATATTCTTTTTTAAAAGCATTTACCTTTTGTTTTAATACCGAAACAATTTTTTCAGGCTTACCCGTTTCCTCAATGTACAAATAGTTGGCTTTGCAATATACAATAATGTCTGGTGAAAAAGGACGACTGATCTGCTCAAACAACTTACTGTTTTGGCTGAAATGATCTATCAGAGTGTTGTTGCGTATGGTAATGGTTTGCAAGTTTTCCTGGGAAAGAAACATGCGCAAAGCAGGCAATATTTTTGTGATCTCAAGTTTTACCGGAAGATCTTTCCATACATATTTTTCTTCTATTACCGATGTTATCTTTTCTGTCATCTCTTTATACAAAACCTTTACCTCGTCTGTGGTTTCGGCACTGATGAAAACACCATGATTTTCCAGAAACAGCAGCTGCGGATCATTCCCGAATTTATCACGATAGCGTTTTACTTCCTTTTCTACTTTCTTAAAAAGAACATATCCCGGATCGGTGTAAGGAATATAAAGTGCTTCATCACCAAATAGTTTTTGTGTGATCGGATGAGAATCTTTTCCACACATTAATGCATTGACGATGGTAGGGTGCAGATGAACTACAAAAGGGTAGTTTAAAATATCGTGCAAACTTGTTTCTACTGACGGACGCTTCGCTGACCCGGGATCGAAACAGGCTTCAAAAAGGGCATTCTTCACCTGCAACTCACGCTCATCTGAATCTTCACTAAATTGAGAAGTGGCAATTTTTTGTAGCTTATCACGATATAGTTTCACAAAACCGCTCTCGTCAATGGTATCCAAACCGGTGCCACTTGCCTTTACCCAGATAAATTCATCATTTTTGTAAGAGGTATTGCCACCACCGGCAATAACCGCTTCTTTGTCAATGCCATAATACCTCGATATTTGCACAAGCTGCTTTAATGCCTTCTCAGAAGATTGTTGTTTTTGCATATCAATCGTTTTAAAACACGTTATACTAATCTAAAAAAATTATCGCGGAATGGAACATAAGACCCATCCGAATTTAGGCGGATTGGGTATAAGTGTGTATGATTCTACTACCTGTATCAACAAGATCTTTTCGTTGTGCATCCAGCATGGCTTTAGATGTGATACCATGCTCGCCTTTCGACCTCAGATACTGATGGGTGGCAATAAGACACGCACCTTCAAAATTAACTTTTTCCAGAAAAGTATCCAGCGCTTTTTTACCTCTTGTACTTACTGTCACCGGGTCAAGCGCAGGTGTATTATGTTCGGTGCCGAATGTAATGATAAAACCTTTTTCAACAAAGCAGGAAACAAAATCTTTCAAAGCAAAGAAATCATTTCGTCCGGGAATCAACTCAATACAGAAAATACCCTTTTCATCAAGGCTTTGGAACAATTTCGCAGGATCTTTCTCAAATTCGGTATAGTTTCCGTTTTTATCATCAAGCAATACCGGGTAGCATGGAATACCTCCGGCATCTTTTACCAAATCAATGACATCATTAAAGGGCAGGAAAGCTTTGGGGTTTTCTTTTACATAGGCGCCTCCACCACTTTTCAATAAATTGCCCCTGATCTCATTATCAAGAGATACAACATTATCGGGTGAGGAAAGAAGTGGTTTTCCCCCAAAAAGTTCCTCCAGTTTCTGTTTTCGGAGTTCAGTATCTTCAAAGTGATCGAATATTTTTAACCTTACCGCTTTTGCAATATGGCGCTCTCTTACCATGCCACGCGTATATTTCTCCAACACCTCATCAAAATCCAACCTCAATGCAGAATCAACCTGCTGCAATAATTCCGAGGTTTTTTCTACCATTTGCCGAACCTGCAACGTACTTTCCTCTCTTATCTGGTTCCATTTCCGCATATTTTCAGGGCCGGGAGCAGGTTTCAGGTCACATCCCTTACCGCTAAAATAAATCCTTCCCGGGTTGGATGGATCATTTATTCGGATGCCTTTCTGCTGTTCTTTTTCCAGTAAACCCATAAATTCTACATTCAACAAAGGGAATATTCTGTATTTAAGCGACATCTCAACAAATTCATTGTATCCATCGAACGAATTAAAATCATTGATTCCCAGAACTTTTACATCTTCATTGACTGCCATCTGAAAAGCCTGCTCTACATTCTCAAAAGCACTGAAAGAGTAAGGTGTGTGAATGTGTCCGTTGACTTTTAATATAGCAGTGTTGTCAAAGGGGTATTTTTCCGGATCATTGTTTCCGGGAAAAGTGTCGAGGTAGTGTGTCATAGATAATGAATATTATAAAAACAGGGCATCAAATATTATGATACCCTGCAAGTGAATAAGTCTAAATGCCTTTCTTATTTCTTTCTGTTTGAGTTTCTTCGGAGAAATCCTGTGTAACCACGTGCCCCTCCAAAGGGAGTATTTTTTCATGAATAGCATCGATAATCCACTCGGGTTGAGGGAAGAAATACTTTTCCATTTCAAAAGCAGGAGTGATCCAGTTTCTTGAACCCACCACCACAGGAGGAGCATCCAGATCATCAAATGCCAGTTCACTAATGGTTTGTGCCATCTCTTTCAGAAATGATCCTCTGGAAGTGGCATCGCTGGTAAGCAAAATACGACCTGTTTTGGAAATGGATCGAATCACTTTTTCATAATTAAACGGGACTAAACTCCTGGCATCAATGATCTCTGCCGAGAGTCCGTATTTTTCCTGCAGCATATCCGCAGCTTTCACTGCCACATAAAGCGTTGCTCCGATGCTAAGTATCGTCACATCTTTTCCCTCCCGTTTTATATCCGGTTCACCAAACGGAACTTCGTAATAACCTTCCGGAACCCCTTCTTTCCTGAACATTTCACCTACATCATAAATGCGTTGACTTTCGAAAAAGATAACCGGATCAGTGCCCTGCAGTGCTGCATTCATCAATCCTTTGGCATCGTAAGGAGTGGCGGGGAAAGCAACTTTTAACCCCGGAATATGTGCTGCCAGTGCCGTCCAGTCCTGAGAATGCTGTGCACCATATTTTGAACCAACCGATACCCTGATGACGACAGGTAATTTGATCGTATTACCGCTCATCGACTGCCATTTGGGCAGCTGATTAAAAACCTCATCACCTGCCCTGCCCAGAAAATCGCAATACATGATCTCGGCAAGTACCCTTCCGCCTGCCATTCCGTATCCGATGGCAGTGCCCACAATGGCGCCCTCCGAAATGGGAGAGTTAAATAATCGATGATATGGCAATGCTTCAGTAAGTCCCCGATACACGGCAAAAGCACCGCCCCAGTCGCGGTTTTCCTCACCGTAAGCAACAAGGGTGGGGTCTTTATAAAACCTGTCGATGATAGCTTCAAAAAGTCCGTCACGCAGTTGGTAAGTTTTGAGTTTGGAAAAAGGTTTTCCGTCTTTATCAAAAGCATAGCGCTCTTTTTTAGCTATCTGCTGCACCCTTGGATTCTCTTCCATGGAAAGAAGCGTTTCTGGCTGCCTTTCCTCCATTTTTTCCTCACTCCCATTAGAGAACATCATTTTCCCAATAGCATCCGGATCTTTATCCAGGTCAAGCAACGGCGATTTGCTGCTATCAATGGTTACTTCCAGAATTTTGGCAAGAGAATCAACTGTTTTTTGCTTTATTTCTTCCAACTGGTTTTCTGTGGCCACACCTTCTTTAATCAGTTCGCTTCCAAACCATTGAATAGAATCTGCCTGTGTCCATGCTTCAATTTCCTCTTTCATCCGGTAGGAGGAAGCATCAGAGGGCGAATGCCCTGAAATACGATAAGTAAGTGTATCTAACAGAACAGGACCTCTTCTATCTTCCAGTATCTGTTTTTTTCTTTTAAAAGCATCAATAACAGCCAAAGGATTGTATCCGTCAATTCTTTCGGCATGCATCATCTCGGGGTTTACTCCTGCGCCCACCCTGGCGAGCATCTCAAACCCCATGGTTTCTCCGTGGGTTTGTCCGCCCATTCCATAAAGATTATTCATGAAATTGAAAATGACCGGTATACCACCCTTATAAGGTTCTTCCCAGAGTTTTTTAAACTGATCCATGGTAGAAAAGGTAATTCCTTCCCAAACAGGGCCACATCCCATGGAAGCATCGCCAATATTGGCAACCACAATACCAGGCTTTCGGTTAACTTTTTTATATAGAGCAGCACCTACCGAAATATCTCCCGATCCACCCACAATAGCATTGTTGGGATAAATGCCAAATGGGGTAAAAAAGGCATGCATCGACCCACCCAAACCTTTGTTGAAACCATTTTCACGGGCAAAGATCTCAGCGAGTGTTCCATACAGCAGGAATTTGATTCCCAAATCCTTGGCACTATCCTCAAAAAAGTTTTCTACTACACTCAGTATCTGACCATCAAAATAATCTGACATAATGTTGTATAGTGTTTTTTCATCCAGTTTGTGGATCGCAGAAAGTCCTTTGGCCAGGATCTCACCATGGCTGCGGTGAGAACCAAAAATATAGTCATCAACACTTAAATGGTATGCCATACCTACAGCAGCGGCTTCCTGACCGATGCTCAGGTGAGCCGGTCCGGGGTGGTTATAGGCAATACCCATATATTCGTTTTTGGTTTTAATCTGCATCAACATCGATTCAAACTCACGAATAACAACCATATCATGATATATTCTCAAAAGATCTTCTGAGGAGTAATCGCTCTTTTCCTCTGCAACTGTTTTGTTGTATTGATTGACGGGTATAGTGCCAAAACTGATCTCCTGGGGTTTACGTAATTCTTTGGGGTCTAAAAATTGTACCTTGGGCATGTGTTATCGTTTTTAAATGTTATTTCAATTTGTATAAAGTAAAATCCGTTATATTTCTAATGTCTCGATGCTTTTTTTAACATCCTGAAGAAAAGCAGAAGCAGGAGCACCATCTACAGCACGATGGTCATAAGTAAGCGACAAACCTATATGAGGAACAAAACCGATGGTACCGTCACCCGTATCCGCGGGTTTATAGGTAATGGTGTTAACACCCAAAATGCCGGTTTGTGGTATATTTAACACAGGTGTGAACAACTCTATACCATAACCACCAAGGTTGCTTACCGTAAAACCTGCCGCCTCTGAAGACAAAAGATCTGGGTCAATATTTCCCTGCCGGCATTCTGCAGCAAGTGTTTTCAATCGTTTCGACAAGCCTTCTATGTTATACTCATCGGCATTTCGAAGTGCCGGCACCATTAAACCCCTTTCAGTATCTACAGCGATGCCTAAATGTACAGGACCGAACATTTTTAAGGAATCACCCAGAAAATGTGCATTCATTGCAGAATGATGCCTGAGGGTTTGTACCAAAGCAAAACATACCAGGTCGTTGATGGTTACGTTTACCATGGTTGGGTTTTCAGAAACCCGTTGCTTGTATGCTTTCCGTATTTTAAGTAACTGACGGGCGTCGGCGCTCAGATGGTGGGTTAATTGTGCTGAATTTTGCAAAGATTCATGCATTTTGGAAGCAATGATCTTTCTCAGATTGCTCAGTTTTTCAATATGGTAATCCTCTGATGATTCATGTTTGGCAGTTGTGGGCTGGATGGCTTGCCCCAATGAGGCAACATCCTGCTTCACCTGCTTTTCCTCCCATGATGCCTGGCTTTGTGCAGAAGTTTTGTATTCCTCTTTTTCTGCTGCTTTTTCTACGTCCGATTTGATAATTCTGCCTTTCGGACCGGTACCCTTCATGCCTTCATAAGAAATACCCAGTTTACCTGCGATCTTGCGAGCCAGAGGTGATATTTTTATCTTTTGTCCGTCCGGCACTGAAACAGCGGCAGATATAGCAGCGCCTGATATTTTGTCTGAAACAGTTTGTTTTTTCTTTTCCTGCAAGCGAATTTCTCTTTCTTCAGAGTTTTGCCGCTCATCCTCTTTCTGTTCATCTTTTCCGGCAATTTCCAGCGTTTCACCCGGTTGTCCGATCACCGCTACACTTTCCAGAACCGGCACCTCATCTCCCTCTTCATGAAAAATTTCCAGAAGAATCCCTTCCTCCTTGGCCTCTTCATCAAAAGCCGCTTTATCGGTTTCATAGGAAAACAAAAGATCTCCCTTTTGTACTTTTTCGCCCTTCGACTTGTGCCATTGTGTAATGATACAGGTTTCTACACTTTGGCCCTGCCGGGGCATGATTACATTTACAGCCATAAAATTAATTTATATCAACTTGTTTATACATGTTATATTAAAATAACCGTTAACCTAATATTAACAGAGAAAATAAGAACAGCACAAATTTAGTTTTTATTACTTGTATTTACAAGTTTTCTTTTGTAATTTTACAAAAAATAAACATCGCCCGCCAGGAGGCAGCCCATTCATTCAGAGAATATCCATGCCTGCTGTTCGTAGAGATGTTTGTACTTTTTCGCAAAGATATTTGGGTCACATACATCATCAACACAAGAAAACGTTCGGCATCATAGAATTGAATTAAAAAGGAGTTATAAAAAAAGTAACCCGGACATGAGAAAGAGTATCATTATTCAAAAAAGGAGAAAGAAGAAGAAACAGAAGCATCGAAAAACAAACATATTTTGAAACAAATACAAAACATACCGCAGCACCGCAGGCTTTACGAACTGGTGAGAAAGCACATTGAGGAGGGGGTCTATAAAGAAGGGGATCTGCTGCCTTCAGAAAATGATTTTTGCAAAATTCATGGTGTCACACGCCCTACAGTCCGTCTGGCGCTACTCAAGCTGGTTAATGAGGGCTACATAAGAAAACAACAGGGAAAAGGCAGTATCGTATCAAAAATACCCAAAGGGATCGGGATACTATCGGTAATGGGTACCACGCATGCTTTGAAAAACCAAAACCTGAAAACAACGATCATCGAAAAACCGGTAATAACAAAATGGCCGGATGATTTTATGTTCTCCCTCTCTCCTTTGGAGGAAGAATCGGGATGTATTTATATGACTCGTTTAAGACTGCTCAACAACAAACCTATTTTTTACGATATCAGTTATATTCCCAACATCAACCTGCCCCGATTCACCACACGGAATTTCGGGAATAAATCATTGCTTGATATCATGAGAAAAGCTTATCAGGTAGAGGTAAAAGGTGGGGAACAAAAAATAAAGGCCATTCATGCACAAGAAGATATTTGCAGATATCTGCAACTGGACTGCCGGCATCCGGTATTGCATCTGGAAAGAAAACTGATAACCAACACACCGGAGTTAAATATTTATTCATCGATCTATTGCAATACTGAAGATCACGCCATTTACGGTACTTTTTGAAGCAGGTTGATCCGAATCACAGGAATAATCCAGACATTCTCAGTTTATTGCTACGGTATCATAAAAAAGTAGTCGCGGGTACAAAAACACGCTTAAGTACAATGATTTGAATTCATTCTTTTTTTTAAAAATGAGGGGAAAGAGCAAAAAACAATCAGCCGGTTGTAATTCTATTTAAACACAACAGATCAAAAATTAATTTGGTGAGCACAATATTTGTTGATCTTTCCCCTTTCTCAGAAGGTCTAAACTTCCAGATGAATAGCAGAACCATTGCTTTGCTTCTCTTCTTTCTTTTTCTTATCCTTTTTTTCTGAATCGTTAGATTTTGTACCACTAAACAACGCACCCAGAAAAGTCCCTGCTGCAAATCCAACAATCAATCCTAATAACTCTTTTGTTTTTGCCATAATATTCTGTTTTTGATGAGATTATTAATTACAATTATGTAAGTTCTTTTCCACAAAATGAGAGGGTGGGTTTTTGAACAAAGAATAACCCTATCAATTTAAACAAATAAACTGCCAAAATGATTGAATACATTTGGATATTAAAAAAAACATGTTTGTTTACAGTAACTTTCTCAACCTGCTTTGAAAAAAAACAGGGTACATTCCTTTTGCAAATTCTGATGTACGCACTGCCTGATATTATAAAATTCCCGCGTCAAATGATAATTTATATTTTTTTCGTTCGTGTTTTTTCTGCTTTTGTCTTTCTAAAATTGTAAATTTGAATATACAAAATAGAAACCCTATAAAAACAAAAAATGATGGCAAAAGAAGATTTTATTCCTTTCGAGGTGATCGAACAATTTATGGTTGAAATACTGATGAAAGCGGGTTTGCCCGAAGAAGACTCAAGAATTGTTACCGATGTGCTCATGCAGGCTGACAAACTGGGATTTGACTCTCATGGAGTAAACAGGTTAAAACCCATTTACTTAGACAGAATCAACGATGGTATCCTCAATCCGGTCACCGAAATGGAGATTGTGAAAGAAAGTCCGACCACCGCCGTAGTGGATGGTCATAATGGAATGGGACACGTGATTGCCTATAAATCAATGAAAATGGCAATTGAAAAAGCCAAAAAATATGGTATGGGTATGGTTGCTGTTCGTAATTCTACCCATTACGGATTTGCGGGATACTACCCGCTGATGGCTGTAAAGGAAAATATGATTGGTGTTACAGGTACCAATGCACGCCCATCTATTGCACCTACTTTTGGTGTTGAAAATATGCTGGGCACAAATCCACTCACTTTTGGAATACCTTCTGATGAAGACTTTCCTTTTTTGCTCGATTGTGCAACCTCCATCACACAACGTGGAAAGGTTGAAGTATATGCAAGGCAGGGCAAAGAGATGCCCAAAGGATGGGTGATTGATGAAAACGGAGAATCAAAAACCAACTCGCAGGAAGTATTGCAGGATCTCATTGCCGGAAGGGCTGCGTTTACACCCCTTGGCGGTGTTGGCGAAGATACCGGTGGATATAAAGGATACGGATACGCTACTGTGGTTGAAATTCTCTCGGCAGCATTACAACAGGGTGCTTACCTCAAAATGCTTACAGGTTTGAAAGATGGCAAAAAAGTTCCATATGATCTGGGACACTTCTTCATTGTAATGGATATCAACGCATTTACAGAAGTTGATGATTTCAAAAAAACAACTGGTAATATTCTTAGAGAACTCAGGGCAGCGAAAAAAATGCCGGGGCAAAACAGAATTTATACCGCCGGAGAAAAAGAACATGATACCTGGATGTTTAGAAAAGATAAAGGCGTACCCTTTAATGAAGCCCTTTACGAAGAATTTGCTGGTTTATGTAAAAATTACGGGTTGGAAAACTATTTGGCGCATTTTGAAAAATAGACCCATCCCAACAAACAAAATAAGGATATCAATGTATTTTAGAAAAACCTCTGCTGGCAGAGCAGAGGTTTTTTATGCCCCTACCCGTTTACAATCCTGAACTTAAGGACTGAAAACAAATATGATCAGGTGATCAGTTTCAAAGGATTAAACATAAATGCCCACAACATTTGCTTTTATTATTTGAAAAATATGGATTAAGATGGCTTCTCATTTGCGTTCAAACATCAATGTTGATTCCGATCTCTTTCAATAGGATCGAGGCATTAAAAGTATTACATATCCCCTGTTTTAGTTTGTAATCAAAACGCATCTCTTCATTGTTTTCAATGGTGATATCAAAATAGTAATTGCGAATCTGTTCCTCATATTGTTTTTGCATGTCGGCCAACTCAAGATTATGCGTGGCAATCACAGCAGGTATTTTGTTTTCAACCAGTTCGCGGGTAATAGCAATGCTACCGCGCGCTTTATCGGCAGAATTGGTACCCCTCAACAATTCGTCGAGCAAAAGCAAAACATTGCTGTCCTGCTTGGAACTATCCAGTATTTTTTTCATTCGCTTTATCTCCCTGTAAAAAGTGGAGGTATTTTCTGACAAAGAATCGGTGATGGTCAGATAAGTCATGATACGAAAAATACTGAGATGAAACCGGGAAGCACACACCGGGGCGCCGGCATGAGCCAGAATAATGTTTATTCCTGTGGTACGCAAAAATGTACTTTTTCCTGCCATGTTTGATCCGGTAATAATAGCAATTGTTGCGGGCTTTTGCATTGTAAACGAATTGGTTACCCGTTCATTTTCCGGAATAAGCGGATGCCCCATTTCAGTGGCATGCAACAGAAAACCCTCCTGAGCAATCTCGGGATATACCCAATCATGGTTATTCTCAATGTTGGCAAGACTCAGTAAACTTTCCACCTGGCCGATCACACCAAACCATTCCTGGGTTTTACCAGCATATTTATTAAACCATCCCGCAATGCGAATGGTAACCAGAAGATCCCAGGCAAATAAATAATTTAAAAAGGCTGCTGCCAGCATATTGAGGGTATACTCCGATTCGCGGGAGTGTTGATACAATTTAGCTATGATATCAGAGGATGATACCCCGTCAACCGATAAATTTTTCTGAAGTTTTTTCAAGGAAACCGAATGCCATTGCTTTTTTTCAAAAACGGAAAGAAACTTTCGGTATTCATTGATTGTGCGCTCTCTCCCTTCAAGTTGCATTTTAATAGTTTTGATAAATTTCCCTGTTCTGGAAAGCAATATCATATTAAAAACCACAGGAACCAAAAGCATCCACCACCCCGGTGCTAAAAAAGGGGCACTCATCACACTAATTATCAAAACTGTATAAGAAATAAAGATAGCATAGCGATAGCGGGAAGGGGGTTGAAGGGTGTTTTTTATTTCTGGTAAAAATTCTTTTGAGAAATCACTCATACGTTTCTTATACAACATCCTTCTCATATCCATACACCAATCTTTCTCTTGTGCCAGTTCCCTGATCATTTCCTGCCTTTCAAGAATTGATTCAGCAGTATGATTGGTTCGCAGAATGTTGGCCAGCGTTTGAACCCCCACGCCTGTTGCACACCGGTTTATATATTGAAACAAGCTATTTTTACCGAACAGATCCATATCCTGGGAAAAATCATGATCAGGATCACGAAATACCATTCCATTGTAGTATTGATTATCCTTCAACTGAAGAACATTGATCTCATTTTCAAGAAGTTCTTTATAAATTCGTGTATCTTCAATACTTCTCCGGGTTTTTTGATGCCTGGCAAGCACCATGATGAATGCAAACAATAAAACAAAGGGCAGTATCTGGACAATAAGCAATGAAGAGGAAACGGCCCAAACCAAACCTGCCAAAAAGGAGAGAAATGACAAGAGTCTGAAAAAGGATAGTTTATTGTCTTTTTTATTGAGATCAAGGATCTTATCGTCAAGATCTTTTACTTGTTTCTGATAGTTTTCCAGCATGATAAAAAAGTATGTAAAAAAAATCCAAATGTAGGCATTTTCAAGGGAAGAGCTTGCCGCTTTTTCCGAAAAACAGCAAAATGAAAGGAAAAAACAGACAACTGGTTGTGATACACACGTTGTACAAAAACAAACGGAAACTTGTTGACCTGAGAATTGGAGAAATCCGGATATGTTGATTTTACCCGGATATAAAAATCAGGAACAAGGATTGACTACAGCAAATCAAGACAACGCTTAAGGCTGTCTCTCCAATAAGGGATGGTAATACCAAAATCTTTCTTAACCTTTGCCTTGTCAAGAACAGAGTAAAAAGGGCGGGCAGCATCCGTTTTATATTCTTTTGAAGGAACCGGAACCACACTACAATCAATATTTTTTATCTCGAATACCGCTTTGGCAAAGTCGTACCAGCTGGCAATACCTTCGTTGGAAAAATTATATATTTCGGTTCGCATTTTCGAAGGCACTTTATCTATAACAGTAAGGATGGTTTCGGCCAGATCAGCAGCATAGGTCGGAGATCCGATCTGATCGTAAACTACTCTGAGTTCACCCAATGATTTACCTTTATCCACCATGGTTTTCACAAAATTATTACCAAAAGAGGAATACAACCAGGAGGTGCGGAAAATAAGTGCCCTTTTGGCATTGAAAATCACTTCAATTTCGCCATCGAGTTTGGTTTTACCATAAATGCTTTTCGGACTGGCAGTGTCATTCTCGGTGTAGGGTTTATAATTTTTCCCTTCAAAAACATAATCAGTTGAAATATGTACAAACAAAGCATTTACTTTTGCACAGGCCGCGGCAAGATTTTTCACAGCAGTGGCATTGATCAACATTGCCTGCATTTTATCATTTTCTGCTTTGTCAACTGCTGTATAACCGGCGCAATTTACACATACCTGTATACCATTAGTTTTGATAAATTTTGCCGACTTTTCAGCATCGGTTATATCAAGTTCTTCTATATCGGTAAAATAGAACTTATGCTTTGTATATTTAGATTCCAGTTGGCGAAATTCATTACCCAACTGCCCATTACTACCCGTAATAAGAATATTCATTTTAATAATCTTTAAATTGAGGTATTTCTAAAGTAATCTATTGTTTTAAGCAATCCCTCTTCCAGCTGCACAGCAGGTTCCCAATTGATGATCGAATTAATTTTCGAAATATCCGGTTTCCTTTGCATAGGATCATCTTCTGGCAGAGGTTCAAAAATGATCTTAGATTTTGAACCCGTAAGTTCAATTACTTTTTCCGCCAGTTGCAAAATGGTAAACTCATAAGGATTTCCCAGGTTTACAGGCCCAATGTGTTGATCTGCTGTACCCATAAATCCCATCATCCCATTGATCAGATCATCAACATAACAAAAACTGCGGGTTTGACCACCATCTCCGTAAATAGTAATATTCTGATTTTGTAATGCCTGCATAATAAAATTGGAAACTACGCGCCCGTCATTGGGATGCATACGAGGACCATATGTATTAAAAATCCGGATGATCTTGATCTTTACATTATTCTGTGTATGATAATTCATAAACAAAGATTCAGCGCATCTTTTACCTTCATCATAGCAGGAGCGCAACCCAATGGGGTTTACATTGCCCCAGTAATCTTCTGTTTGCGGATGTATGGTAGGATCGCCGTATACTTCGCTTGTAGAGGCCTGAAGTATTTTTGCCTTGATCCTTTTGGCTAAACCCAACATGTTGATCGCTCCCATTACCGAGGTTTTAATCGTTTTGATGGCATTATACTGATAATGAACTGGCGATGCAGGGCATGCCAGATTATAAATCTCATCCACCTCTATATAATAAGGCATTGTAACATCATGGCGTATGAGTTCAAAGTAAGGATTGTCAAGCAAATGGATGACATTTTTCTTTTGACCGGTAAAATAATTATCGAGGCAAACGACTTCATTACCTTGTTCAAGTAATCTTTCGCACAAATGTGATCCTAAAAAACCAGCGCCACCGGTTACAAGTATTTTCTTCATAAGTTTATATTTTATGGTTTTATGAGGTTATTCCGATGCCACAAGCATCAAAACGCAGAGGACTTATGTATTGGATTAATAAAATCTTTGCCGTTTTTTATATACTTCTTGTTTTATGTTTTACAATTTACCTTGCATGTAATTTTGCAGGTTTACTTTTTGTTCGTAATTCATTCTTTCTTTATTTCTAAGATCAATACAAAAATTCATCATGGATATGAAAAGAATATTACTTCATCTGTTTGTAATTTGATGAAGTTGGTCTCCGTTCTTTTCTAACGGGGAAGTTCGCCAACAATATTCATATTGCATGTTTTGCCATGCTGCGAAATCTAATCATCCGCGCTTGTGTTCATATTATTGTCATAGCCCGGTTCATCCTTCATCAAATTCACCAATTGATTTGGAAGCAAACCCAATACTGAGAAAGAACTTATAAGTTTCCTGAAAGATTACCATAAGTCATGCAATCACTTAATGGGTCATTCATGAAAACTGACAACCCAAACACGAACTTTCGGAAAACTGGTATTTATCGACTAAATTTGCACTTTTCTTTTTGTTTCTGTGATTATTACTTGTCTGCAATAAACCATTAGAAATAAAAATTTCTGCAAAAATATTCAAAATATTTTCATTTAGCGAATTTACACTTTTATTTGTATTCTTTTTTCTAAGAAAACCCAAAACAACAAACCCTGGTTCAACTTTTACTTATCAAATATTCATTATTCACATAAAAGAAAACAGACTAAAAAAACACATAAATCTAAATAACAACAAATTAAATTTCGCTTCATTGAAAACAAAAAATGAACATGTTTACATTTCAACACTTTAAATTTAAACAATATAATTATAAACAGTGATTTGAAATACTTTTCTGCATGATGTGCGGTTTTACGTATTACATGGTGTTTTTTTCAAACTGATTATACTTCAGCATGAAAAAACGAAGAAAATGCGATATAATTTTTGTATTTTATTATCACACAACATAAACCTCTTTCGGTGAAAATGGTTGTAGAACCAAAAATATTAAGTTTGAAACTTCAAAAAGGTACGAATAAAATATTCAGGAAATCTTTAAAAAAATAATCAGAAAACATGGAAGCACCCAAAATTATTGACCGCGAAATCATGGATACTTCGAAAAAAGCACTTTTCATTAATCTCGATGATCATATTTACGGATCATTTGCAGAAATTGGTGGCGGACAAGAAGTAGCCAGATTCTTTTTTCAATCAGGAGGCGCTTCAGGTACCATTGCCAAAACAATTTCTGCTTACGACATGATCTTTAGTGATACCCTATACGGAAAAACCCCCAAAGGTCGTTATGTATCACAATCGAGACTCATGCAAATGCTGGACATAGAATACAATAACCTGATCCGGTTACTGGGAGGCAAACGACATGAAAAAACCCGTTTTTTCGCATTTGCCAATACGGTTACCACCATTAATTACCACAAAACCAATCAGGGCCATGGTTGGTATGGAGTTAGGTTTCAAATCACACCCCAATCCGAGCCCAACGAAGTGATCCTTCACGTAAAACTACTCGAAAACGACAGCTTATTACAACAAAAAACGCTGGGCGTGCTGGGTGTAAATCTTATTTATGCGTGTTTTTACAACTACCAGTATCCTAATAGCTTTCTGCAATCGCTCATGGAACCCAATCTTCATGACCGCATTGAAATTGACATGATCAGCATGAAAGGGCCTGACCTGGAATATGTTGACAATCGCCTGCTGGCAGTTCAGCTGGTGAAAAACAACATGACCACCGTAACAATGTTTGACCGCTACGGCATGGTTAAAACTCCATCAGACATGCTTTACAAGAAAAACGTTATGCTCATCAGAGGTAGTTTCCGACCCATTACATACGTTGGGTTTGATATGCTCAAATCGGGTTTTTCTTTGCTGAAAAAGGAAATTGGATTTGACAAAAAAAAGACCGTTGTACTGTGCGAAATGACACTCAAAAACCTGATGGAAGAAGGCGTTTTTGACGAACGCGACTTTCTGGACAGAGTTGACATACTCAATGGAATGGGGCAAAATGTTATGATCACAAACTTTAAAGAGTTTTATAAGGTTTCCAACTGGTTCAGGCAATTCAAAATTGAAAATATCAGAATGGTTATTGGAGCCATAACCTTTAAAAAAATACTGGAAAAGAAATTTTACACACACCTGAAAGGAGGAATTTTGGAAGCCTTCGGGAAACTTTTCACCGAAAACCTGAAGGTTTACCTTTATCCGGCCCTCATGGAAGAGAGGAAAAGCAAGAAACTTATGACCACCCTGAACATGGTCGTTGAAGAAGATGTGAGGTTTTTATACCAACATTTGATAGAAGCAGGAATGATCATTGATATCCCCAATGTGCGAACCGAAACTTTGCCCTACTTTTCTTATAAAGTACTCAACAAAA
>CAYMLS010000035.1:0-13255 GCA_964390665.1 uncultured Bacteroidales bacterium
TATAACGGCAAGTACCAGTATCATAATTATTCGTTTTCAGAAATTTGGTCAAAATCAACAGTTTGGGTTACTTTATAAAAACGGTACACGAGTGTGAGGGCAAAGGCGGTAACGCCCAGTCCGATGACCAGTGCGGTAAGAATGAGTGCCTGTGGCAAGGGATCAGACATACCGATGGCTTCATTCTCGATTCCCCTTAAAAAAGCAGGTCTTCCCGATGTTAATCCACCGGCAACAAATATCAGCAGGTTGGTGGCGTGTCCAAGAAAAATAATTCCCAGCACAAGTTTGAAGATATTTCTTCGCATCAGCAAATAAAAAGCAGAACCGTAAAGTACTCCTATTAAGATAGAAAATAAAAAAAGCATATATTACTCCTCCATGATTGAAAACATTAACAACATAAGCATTCCCGCAACAGATAAATACACTCCTACATCAAAAAGTAAAGGTGTTCCGAGCTTAATTTCGGCAAGTGTGCCGGCAAAAAGGGTTATCCATTGTCCGGTCATGAAAACTTCTCCCGGTATTACTGCTGGCAGACCACTCAGAACAGCTACCAGCAGCCCGGTCGCTGTCAGGTTTATAGGATTGATCAGAATAGAATTCCTTGTTTTGTCAACACCAAAAGCCATGGCATACAAAATATAGGCAGATCCGAAAATAAGACCGCCAATGAAACCACCACCGGGTTCATTATGCCCGCGATAGAGCACCACCAGTGATAATGCAAAGAGTAGTGGTTTTAAATGCCTTGCGGCAATTTGAAGTATAATGGATTCCATAAACTGAAATGTTTTATGTGAATGATATTTGATCTGTCTGTTTTTGTCTGCATAAAGGTTTTTAGATAGCAGTCTGTTTCTTAAAAATCAGGGTTTTATTTTTTTGCCGATGGATATCATGGCATAAATTCCCAAAGCGGCCACTGAAATAACCGTTATCTCACCAAGGGTATCCAATGCTCTGTAATCTACCAGAATAACATTGACGATGTTTCTGCCATAAGCAAGCGAATAACTGGTTTCTTTAAAATACTCCGATATGGGAATATCAAGTTGCGAAGTACCTGTTTGCAGCACTATAACCATAAAAAATGCCCCTGCAATGGTTGCGATCAGCCCATCGCGCATCCTAACGCCAACGGATGAAAAATTCTGGTATTTGGGCATATGGTAAACCAGGATCATGGAAAGCACCACCATAAGTGTTTCCACCATGATCATGGTAATGGCAAGATCAACCCCGCTGTAGGCAATAAAAATGATGGAAATTCCAAAACCTATAACTCCCATGGATATAAGCGCGGTAATACGTGAGTTGGAAACCACAGCTGAAATAGCGGCTGATATGATAAGAATTACAATTGCGATCAAGTGAAGGGGCATGGCAGAAAAGTCGAGTTCGATCAATACCGGATCTGCCTTCCATATCATCACCCACATGAGCACCGATGAAACCAGAAAAAGTGTCATCAGATAAAACCTGTGGTAACCATGTTGCAGCGTTTTGGTTTTGAGTTTGGTGAAAACCAGAAACGAATCAATCATCTGGAAAAACAACTGGGTGAATTTCACCCTGAAGTACCGGATGTTGATTTTATCGATCATCGGGAGAATTTTGTGTCTGTAAACAAAAAACATGGTGCCCAGAAAAACGGTGAAGATACTTAGCATGAGCACCAGATTAAAACCATGCCATAGTTTAAGTTTCATGGCATCCATACCCGGACTGATAGCGGTAATGGCTTCGGATGTTAACGGATTTGCCATGGTAGATGGAAACAAACCGAGGATAAGACTGGAAAACACCAGAAAGAAGGGCCCCAGCATCAGGGCAATGGATGGTTCTTTGGGTTTTTGAGGGTAATCTGGTTCTTTTCCCCAGAAAATATCAAAAGTAAGTCGAAGCGACAGGAATACCAGTATCACATTGGTTGTAAAGCCTAACACCAGGATAAAGATATGTGCTTTGGGTGCGGCAATGCTTGCCTCATAGATGAGTTCCTTACCCAGAAATCCAAGCATAGGAGGTATGCCCGCCATGGACACCAAAGCCATGATCATGATTACGCCAGCAAAGGGCATGTATTTGAAAAGACCACCCAGTTTGCGGATATCTCTGGTACCGGTTTTTTTCTCAATATTGCCTGCCATCATAAACAATGTACCTTTATAAAGGGCATGTACCAGTAAAAATATAATTGCCGCATTAATGGCATACTGCGTTCCGGTACCTAATAAAAGAACAAGTGTACCAAGCGCACTTACAGTGGTATAAGCCAATATCTTTTTCAGATCTGTCTGGGTGGTACTCAGCCATGCTCCCACAAACATCGTTGTAACCCCGACAACAGAAAGGGTGTAGGTCCACACTTCGGTACCTCCCAATACAGGATTTAGTCTGGCCAGAAGAAAGATACCTGCCTTTACCATGGTGGCAGAGTGCAGATAGGCACT
Source organism: uncultured Bacteroidales bacterium (assembly GCA_964390665.1). Lineage (GTDB taxonomy): Bacteria > Bacteroidota > Bacteroidia > Bacteroidales > UBA7960 > SKVR01. The sequence goes on from CAYMLS010000035.1 coordinate 2,460, forward strand.
AACCGGCGAGGGGGCAGTCATGGCGCCAGGTAACCAAAAGTGGAATGGAAACTGCGCCGATTTTGTGAACGATCCGATGAATACAAGGATCAAAGCCGGAAGGTATAGATAGTGATTTTTGAGAACATCGGGGTTGGCCAGGATCTCATGTATTTCAAAAGTTCCGTAAGGGATCGAAATAAGAACAAATCCACCAATGAGTGCCAGTCCGCCAAAGCCGGTTATTAACAAAGCTTGCAGGGCAGAGGCACGTGCCTCCGGTTTTTCATGAAAATAACCAATCAAAAGATAAGAACTGATGGAGGTTAATTCCCAGAAAACAAATAAGGTTAAAAGGTTTCCTGAAACAACAATTCCCTGCATGGCGGTCATGAAAAGCAACAGATAACCCAAAAAACGACCCTTCATTGGGTAGGGTTTCATATAGTATCCGGCATAAACCAGAATGAAACTACCAATACCCAGTATAAGCATGCTGAAAAGCAAACTGAATCCATCCACGTAAAAGCTGAATGGAATATCGAAAGCAGAAAGCCATTTATAGGATTCAAGTAAAACCTCTCCCTGATTGATTTCAGGCAGAAGTCTCAGGTAATAAATAAAACCTGCAAAGGGCCAAAGTGCATAAACCCATCCTGCATGATTACCAAGATAACGGCGTATGAAAGGGGCTATCATAGCAATAACAATCAAAACGCCTAAGAAAATTCCAGTGGTCATGAGTAAGTTCTTAAGTTTTCAAAATCCGGTTTTATTCGGATGATTTCAACAAATGAGTGAAAATCTACAATCAAATAATCAAAAAACGAAACGAAAAGTTCAATGAAAATGACAGGGTACGATATGATTTTATCCGATTTTTCAAGAGCAATTGGTTATCAGTTTATTATATTTTAGTTCTGTGGGATGAAGTTTGCCACGTAATGTAAGCAAGAAAACTCACGATTTGAAGGTGCTTGATAAAGAAAGCGTAAGGTGTAAGGCAACGATGACTGCAAAACAGGAGTTTGATTTTTGTAATCAATTGTTATGAAGGAGATTACAACGTAGTAAATGGCATTTTCTTGCAAGCAATATGTAAAAAATCATTCCTGCTACTGCCAGAAGAATCGTCTTTGGGGATTATCTGCTCGTATTTGATTAATCAGGGTTGACTGAACATCCAAATTTGTCCATTCTTCTTTAATCATCGGTTCATCAGATCGCTCAAAAAAGACAATATGGCATTTTCCTGGACAGTGGAATGACATAAAGGCAGATTTTTGTCTGAGAAATCCCTGTTTTTTTCCATGGCATTTGTTTTGAACAGAAGGCAACCGAAATACGAAAACAAAAATCAGGTATTCAAAAACAAAAATTAAAGTAAATATATATTGTATAATTAAATTAAAGGAGGTATTATTATGTTACCCATGTTAAAAAGAAGAGTAAGTTTACCATCAGTATTTGATGATTTTTTTGGCAGCAATGTGATGAACAGTTTCGACTTTGAAGATCGTCATCCTGCTTATGTTCCTGCAGTAAATGTTCTTGAAAACAGCGATAGTTTTCAAATTGAACTGATGGCGCCAGGAAGAGAAAAAGGTGATTTTGATCTTCATCTGGAAGATGATGTGTTAACCATTTCTTCTGAAAAAGAGTTTAAACATGATGAAGAAAAAGATGGAACCTTTATGCGCAGAGAATTCGGTTATGCTCAGTTCAAAAGATCCTTTACTTTGCCCGAGACTGCTGATCAGGAAAATATTCAAGCCAATTACAAAAATGGTGTGTTGCACATCAGCATTCCTAAAAAAGAGGAAGCAAAGCAGCAGCCACCACGACAGATTCAAATATCATAACCGATCACATGAATTTGATTTGACAAAAAAGCGGAAGTTTCATACTTCCGCTTTTTTTTGTGGGTAAGATTGACAAGTGAGAAAAGTTTTACCTGCCAAAACATGAACAAATATGTGTTGCGCAGATCGCTTTGCATGCGGCAGCAATTTTATTCATATTTTAAAGCATCAGCCGGATTTTTTTGGGCTGCTTTCGTCGACAAAATGATAATGGTGCCAAATGCGATTAATAATACTACAAAAAATGAAAAAGCAATATGATAACCATTGATCGCTATCCTGTAGGGATAGTCATTCAGCCAATTATCCAGCAGAAAATAAGTGAATGGTAGAGATATCAGGCATGCCAGCAACACCCATTTCAGAAAATTATTCAAAAGCATTATGTTGATTTTTAAAGTGCTTCCGCCTAATACCTTTCTGATGCTGATCTCTTTTCTTCGCTGATTTACCATAAAAGAAGTCAGTCCCAGTAAACCCAGGCATGAAATGAGTATGCAAAGTATAGCAAAAGCCATCAAAACATTCATGATTTTTCTTTCACTGGTATATTGCCTTGAAAGTATGTCGGTGATAAACCTGGAGTGAAATAATTTGCCTGGGAAAACCTGCCGGTATTCATTTTCCACCTTTTGTAAAAAAGAAGAGGGGTTTTGACTGTTGAACCTTATGTTCAAAACCGACACATTTTCAGGATCCCAGATGTAAACGGCAGGTTCAACCGGGTTTTTAAGCGAATAATAATGGTAATCTTCAATCACCCCTATAACGGTGAAGTAATTATGCTGCTCATAATCTTCATTTCTGAAACGTTTACCAACAGGATTTTCCCAACCCAGCGCCTGTTGTGTGGCTCTGTTGATGATCATGGTCTGGTTTGAATCGGTTCCAAACTCATGACTGAAGTTTCGTCCGGCAACGACCGGTATCTCCATGGATGGAAAGAAATCAGGATTTACATAACCAAATCTTACCATCAATTCCGCCGAGATCGAATCGGCGGTGTGAATACTGCTTTGTCGTCCTGCAACCCCATTATAATTGCTTCCCATGCCAGCCTCAACAGATTCGGGCAAATTCAAAACCCTGTTTTGAAATGTAAGAATGTCCTGATAATTGACATCTGAACTTGTGAAAACAGATAAAACACCTTCTGCATTGTACCCCAAATTTTTATTGTTCATGAAGTGGGTTTGGTGCATTACCACTGAAGTAGCCAGCAACATACCGGCAGAAATGGCGAACTGCAGGATCACGAGCGTTCTTCTTAACACAACCGACCCTGATCTGCCCGATGATTTTTGAGAACCGATGATCTGGACAGGTTGAAATTTTGACAGATAGACTGCCGGGTAAAAACCTGAAATGAATCCCAATAGAATAAAAATAAATACCAAACCTAATGGAAACATATAATTACCTGCAAAACTGGTGGAGAGTTCACTACCCAAAAGTTGATTAAACCCGGGCAGTATCAATTCCGTGATGCCCAGCGCCAAAATGATGGAAATAAAAGTGAGTAAAAAAGATTCAAACATAAATTGTACGATCAGGTTTTTTCTTTCAGCTCCCAGTACCTTTCTTAATCCTATCTCTTTGGCTCTTTTTGATGCATTGGCCGTGGAAAGATTTATAAAATTGATACAGGCAATGGCCAGGATAAAAAATGATACCAGTAAAAAAATGAAAACATTACGAATGTTGCCCTGGTGCGAATTCATATGAAATTTCAGATGAGATGACCGCAAATATGCCTCCTTCACATTCTGAAGATAAAAGGTGGTTTTCATGATCCTGTATTCTTCATCCTTTTCGAGATTTTTTTGATGACCATTAATGATCTGCTCTACCTCAGCGGGGGCAACCCCATCATGGGTGACAATATAAGTGGTGAGGGAATTGTTTCCGAAATGATCAAACCATGGTGATTCATTTTCTATGGTGCTGATAGACAATAACAGATCTGTTTCCAGGTGGGTTTTAACACCGGTATTGTCATAAACACCTGTAATGGTGTAATTTCTTCCGTCAACCTGTATAAGCCGACCCACTGCATCGGTTTGATCAAAAAACCGTTCTGCGGTTTTTTTGCTAATGACCGCTTTGTTGGGAGTGTCTAACAGATCATCACTTCCGGATCCATGCAAAACAGGATACCCCAGATGCTTTAAAACATTGCCCTCAGAAGCATACATGTTTGTTTCCCGGAAAGATTTGTTTTCTGATTTCAATTCAACCACCGATGAAGTGGGATAAATGACCCTGAAAACATCTTCAACAGCCGGGATATTATCTTTGATAAATTGCTCCCATGCGGCAGATGATATCGCAACATGTTGTTTTTTCAGCCCATGGGGTTCCTGGATACCCACCAGACGCCATGTTCTCTCCGGAGATGGAAGTTGATCGTCGTAACTGATCTCGACCTGCAAATAAAGCATGATGATTATAAAGGCGGTGATACCACTTGTCAAACCTGTTAAATTGATCAGGGTAAAAGATAGGTTTTTGGCGAAAAAACGGAGTGATGTTTTCAAGTAACTGAATAACATAGGTTTATTTTTTTAAAATTGAAGTCCGTAAATAATGAACAGGTATTTTCTCGGAAAGTATTTCCTGTTTTTTGCTGAATCGGGCAGTTTGTGATATCCGACCGCGGCGAGTTTTGATCAGCATGCTTATCAAATTTCACCAGATCAGGATTTATTCGGATTTGATATTGTTGACCGGTGCACTTCTGATTATTTTTAATGATTGAAAGAATATTGTGATAAAAGTGATAAATAGCACAACAACAAGAGCCAAAACAAATATGAAAGGATGCAGCGTCGTTCTGACAGCAAAATTATTCAACCAATTTTCTGTGAAATAGTAGGCTGCAGGTAAGGCAACAAAACCAGCAATGATCCAAAGGATCATGTAATCTTTAAAAAACAGCATAAAGATCTGAACAGCGTTTGCACCCAGAATCTTTCTTATCCCAAATTCTTTGCGTCTTAATTCCGCCGTGTAAGCTGCTAAACTCAATAATCCTATGATGGTGATTACGATCACCAAAACAGAGAAAAGGAGGAATACAACTCCAAATCTTTTTTCGCTGGCATGTTGGGTATCATAGAAAGGTTCAAGCATGAAAGAATGAAAAGGACTGTTGGGAAAGAGGTCGATATAGGATGTTTTAATTTTGTTGATGGTATTTTGGTCATATCCGGAACTCATATTTACCGTTATGTAACCTTTATTTCTTCTTGGTGATCTGAAAATCTGGGGTTCAATTTTTTCTTTGGCAGATAATTGATGAAAATCTCCTACGATTCCGGCAATTGTCAGTACTTCCCTGTCGAGCACGATCTTTTGACCAATGGCATCTTCTGGTTTCTCAAAACCCATATAGCGTGCACTGTAATGATTAATGATCACATTATTGCGATCCACGCTCTCCAGACGGGTGAAATCTTCTCCGTAAATTACGGGAATTTCATAAACTTTGAAAAAATCTGCATCTGTTTCAGTAACCCTGTAATTTTTCCCTTCAGTATACTCCTGACCGTATAAATACACTCCTCCCCGGTTGAACATATTGGGTTTGCCAGGTATAACCGATGAAAAAGCTGCACCATTGATTTCAGGGATCTGCTCCATATCTTTTTTGAATGTTTGTAGTTTCCGGAGTGCTAATGAATCAGAAAGTAAGGGAGAACTGACCACAAGCATATTGCTGGTTTTAAAACCTTTGTCGTGGTTGTTGATAAGTTGATACTGGCGGAAAATAATAAGTGTTGATGTGATCAAACCAATGGCAATGATAAATTGAAACGTTACGAGCACTTGCCGTGTAAATTTTGTACCCGGTATTTTCCCTCTGTTATTTCTCAGATATTCAATCAGCCGTGAGGCAGGGATAGAGGAAATAGAATAAATACCTGAAGAAATTGTACCCACTGTAAATGCTATCAGGACAATACTCCAGAATCCTGGAGTATTGAGTATGCTGTGGTCTTCGGGTATCTGGGCAAAATTTGCAAACACGGGTATCAGTATTTCAATCATCAACAAAGCCAGAAGCAGTGCCAACAGATTTACCATGGCAGATTCGGTAATAAGCTGCGAAATAATTTGTTTTCGCGATGCACCGCTTACTTTTCTGATGCTTATCTCACGGATTCTCTTGATGGAGGTGATCGTTGAGAGATTAAAAAAGTTGATCCACGCTATGAAAAGGATAAACCACGATATTTTTTCCAGCAGGTCAACAGAAAGTTTGTCACCATTTTGCTCAAGTTCATGCATGTAATGCGACTGAAGATGGATATCATGAAGAGGTTGAAACCTAAACCCCATGTTTAGTTTGGTTTCAGAAAGATTTTCGCCGTAGGCTTTCTCAACATACTCCGCCGCTTTTTCCTCTATTTTTTCTATGGAAGCACCTTCTCTGATTTTGGCATAATTGTAAAATCCACTGTAAATATATCCATGGGTAAAAAGGTCGGGATTTTGTTGTTTCCATGTTTCCAGAGAAGGAAAAATATCCGCTTTCAGATGTGTATTGGATGGCATGTCAGCGAATATACCCACGATTTCAAAAGATTGCCTTTGGTTGTAAAGAATACGTTTACCGATAGGATCGTCATTGCCAAAATATTTTTTTGCAGTAGACCGGGATAACACGATCGTATTGGGTTCGTCAAGCATTTTGTTTGTTTTTCCTGAAATCATTTTCACACCCAACAGATTCAAAAAATCTGTTTCCGCATAAAAAACCCTGTTTTCCTCAAATATCTTATCTTTATAAGCAAAGACCCCGTCCAGCCGATAGGCTTGTCCAACAGATTCAATTTCGGGAATATATTCTTTCAGTCCCTTTCCAATAATAGGAGTAGCTGATGCAAACTCCACTTTGTCGCCGGTTTCATCCCAACGCGAATAAAGAATTCTGTAAATCCTTTCACTATCCATCTGGTAGGTGTCGTAACTTCTGTGATACTGAACATAAAAGTTAATGAGCAAACATGCCGCAACACCTGTTGAAAGTCCTGCAATATTGATGGAAAAAAAAGTGATCTTGTTCCGCATGTTTTTAATGGCCAGCAGAATATTATAATAGAGCATTGGTAAAGATATTTTTTACTGTTCTTTTTGCATCATTTGAATAAATATTATGCCAATTATTCTAAGTTGTTGATATACAATTATATATTTTCGTTTGGTTTCTTTATGGTTGCACCAATGCGGACAATGGTTGTCCGCATTTGAACAGTTTGCCGTTCAATTGTATCATTGTATTTGCCATCATCATAAAAATGATCATGAAGTTGCTTTTTTGCTAAAAGTTTTGATTCAAAAATACTATGTTTGTAAAATAATATCTTTGGAACTCATCATTTTTGATTTGATAGCGCTCATTGTAATTATTTTTTCATCAGATGCTTCATGTTTAAATTACCAGTCTATGGTTTTGAAAATACTTGTTTATAGAAATAGTGTTCCTTGCTTTTTACCTGAAACCTTAGAAAGGATCATCTCCGGCATCGTGGTTTTTTTCGAAAATACTGATTTGATAGCAAGGATGCCAGAGCAATTGACGTTTTCCACTAAGCACGAATAGAGGATGAAGAAGATCGTTATTCTCAAGGAATAAAAACCCGGTTATGACAACCATTTCTGCAAACACATTTTGAAAGATTGTTTTTTTCTTAAAATCAGTTTAGAAGATCCTGGCAGTCACCAATTATGTTATAGCAGGCGATATGATTTTAAACGATAATACTATTGAAAAGATTGATTATTAATTATTTGGGATTCACTTTTAATTAAAGAAAGAAAAAATTATGGAACGCAGAACCTTTTTAAAAAATTTTGCCCTTACGGGAGCCGCTGGTATTTTAGGTGGTACCGCCAGTGCTTTATCCATTGATTCTGATCAAAAAAAATCTAAAATGGGTGAGAAATTCACCATGAATTTTGCACCTCATTTCGGTATGTTTAAAAATCATGCAGGTGATGATCTGATCGACCAGCTCAATTTTGCCGCGGATGCCGGGTTTCATGCCTGGGAGGATAACGGAATGAAAAACAAAACGGTACAAATGCAGGAAAAGATAGCCAATACCATGGCAAAGCATAACATGGAAATGGGTGTATTTGTGGCACATACCATTTATTGGAACGAACCCAATCTGGCGAGTGGCGATAAAGAAAAAAGGGATGAGTTCCTGAAAGAGATCAACGAATCGGTGGAGGTGGCAAAACGTGTAAATGCTAAGTGGATGACGGTGGTGCCTGGTCATGTAGACCTGAAAAAGCAAATGGGTTTTCAAACTGCCAATGTTGTGGATGCCCTGCGAAGAGCCTCCGATATTCTTGAAAAACATAACCTGGTTATGGTGCTGGAACCTCTGAACTTCAGAAATCATCCCGGTTTGTTTCTAACTGAGATCCCCCAGGCATTTCAAGTCTGCCAGTCGGTAAACAGTCCATCCTGTAAAATTTTATTCGATATCTACCACCAGCAGATCCAGGAAGGAAATATAATCCCCAATATCGACGATGCATGGGAAGAGATCGCTTACTTTCAGATCGGTGATAATCCAGGACGCAAAGAGCCCACCACGGGAGAAATAAACTATAAAAATGTTTTCAAACACATTCATCAAAAAAACTTCCCGGGAGTTCTGGGTATGGAGCATGGAAAATCGCAAGGAGGAAAAGAAGGTGAAGTTGCTCTTATTGAAGCATACAGGCAGGTGGATGTTGATTGATCTGAACGAATCAAACGCAATGATATTCTGTCTATTTGCCGTTCTTTACTGTTTTGGGTGAGATAATATGCGCATCGAATCCATTGGGTTTCTGGAAAAATGATCTGCTTTTTTGTGATTTGATCCTGAAGCCGTAAACTGTAAATTATACAATTGCTGCGTAAAAGGTATTTTCCTGGTTTTGGCAGGGAAGTACCTTTTGATGTTTTGGGATATATGTTTTACCAGCGAATCTTACATCATCGTATCATGCATGATCCAATGCTTATCAAAAGGATGAAAGTAAGTAGTGGTTAATTCTGAAAAAATGATAAAAATCAAAACTTTTCCCAAATGGTTTTTGATTATAAGACATTAAAAATGAGATAGATAAACCATTGATTAAACCAGTAAATTAAACAATGGTTCAAAATTGGAGTTTGTTATTAGTTGAGAATTAAACAGAGGCGCCGATAAAGTGTTAATAATAGCAATAAGTCGATTAAAAAAATGGTTTCATTTGTAACCTTACATACTAACTCATAAAATAAATTAAAAATGTGAATGTGAGTAATTTGTTATTATTTTTGTAGAATGATTTTGCAGGTATAAGTATTTGTAATTGATCGTTAAATGCCTGAAAAGTAAAGACTCTTTTTTATTGATAGTTTCTTTACAAAACTGAGATATGAATAAGTATGTTTTTAGAATCGCTGAAAACATTTTTTGAATGAGTACAAATGCTTTAATGTAGTATTATTCAACATGTAAGTTAGTTTTATTCTACCATAAATACCTTGTATCCAAAAACTATTGTTAAACTAAATAATTATTCATCAATTTTAAAATCATTTGAGATATGAACAAAACATTCAAAACCTTTGCAATTCTGAGTATGATGCTAGTTGCTTTTTCATGCAACAATGCACAGAACGAACAATCAACTGCTGTAGCTGATCAGACAGAAGCCAAAGTAGGAGGAGTAATAACCCAGGCAGAGCAGGCAGCACTTACACCTGATGATGTAATCCAGATACTCAGGGAGGGTAATGAGAGATATGTGAACAATGATCTTACAAACAGAGATTATGTTCAGCAGGTAAATAATGCCGTAAGTGGTCAGTTTCCCGAAGCTATTATTTTGTCTTGTGTAGATAGTCGCGTACCTGTGGAGTATGTTTTCGACAAAGGTATTGGCGATGTATTTGTTGCACGTGTAGCGGGTAACTTTGTAAACGAAGATATTCTGGGTAGTATGGAGTTTGCCACCAAGGTTTCGGGATCAAAACTTGTTCTTGTTCTCGGACATGAGCATTGTGGGGCAGTAAAAGCAGCCATTGATGATGTGAAACTTGGCAACATCACACCCATGCTTTCTAAAATTACTCCTTCTGTAGAAGCTGTTGATTATGAAGGCGAACGTACTTCCAAAAATAAAGAATTTGTAGATATGGTATGTGAAACCAATGTTTTGAAAACGATCGAACAAATCAGAACAGACAGTCCTATCATGGCAGAAATGGAAGAAAATGGTGAGATTAAAATCGTAGGTGGTATATATGATCTGGATACCGGCGAAGTTACATTCCTCTAAGAAATCTATTTTTTCTACCAGGTATCGTTTTATCTGGTAAGACGTCATAAAAGCGGTATTTGGAAAAACAATTTCATTTTTTGAAATGCTTTTTCCAAATACCGTTTTTTATTGGCATTTGAAAATAAAAAAAACGACAAACGATCATCATATACCCTTTTGATCCCAACCCATTAAAAATAAACATTCCTTTGTGCAACGGATGCTCCCCTAAAACGGGTTTTCGATCGGGAATGGCAGGACGAAAATGGATGTTGTTCTGAAACAATCGAAATGCCATGGTTGTGCCGGCAATAAACATTCCCACGATCAAAACAGGAACAGAAGAATGAAGTATATATTCTACAGAAGTTCTTGTTGGTATTATTTTACTTTATACACCAGTTTCATGGTTATTGAAGCGGTTTTTTCTTTGGAGCTGGTGTTGAAGGTACCTCCCCAGGAATAATCTTCATTGGAATTTTGCCCGGTGATCTGGAAAACACCCATTTTGGCAGATTGGAGATCACCTAATTTTCCGCCTGAATATTCCGCTATTCTTTGGGCTCTTATCCTTGCATCCTCCGATGCTTTTGATATCATTTCAATTTTAAGATCAGATAGTTTTGTGTAATAATATCGCGG
>CAYMLS010000035.1:13265-24296 GCA_964390665.1 uncultured Bacteroidales bacterium
ATTCCGAATAGAACTGTAAACCTTTGTTCAATAGTTCAGTGATCTCCCTTGATATTTTCTCAATTTTTTCTACTTCTTCCGATTCAATTTTCAAGGATTGAAAAAGTCTGTAACCTACAAATTCTTCACCGGCATAATTGCCTTCGCTGTTGTATTTTACGCGCGTCATCTGGTTGATGTCTATTGCTTTGAAAACTATATTATCCGGATTCACACCTTTGTCTTCCAGATAAGCGCCAATAACATTTTTGTCATTTTCGAGTTTGGCATAGGCATCTTGTAAATTACTGTTTTCAATAGAAAACCTACCTTCCCAAACAATAAGATCTGAAGTGAAATCAGATTCTCCCAATCCGGTAACCTCAATCTCTCCCTGTGGTTGATTACGTTCTACATAAGCACGTCCCAAAAAAATGGCTGCCGCAATAATGGATATTCCGAATATGATCGCATTTGCAAAGTTTTTCATTGTCTGAATTATTTTGATTATCAGTGAAGTAGTTTTGTAAATGGTTTGGAATGATCGTGATGATCGGGTATGTACCTGCTGCTTTTCCTGCAACAGATGATTTTTCTCTGGTGTTTCTTCAGGAAGAAATTTTTTTTAAAGATAGCATTATTAAGTCAATAATTATAACAGTTAGATGGTGTTTTTCTCATAGAAGATGAGAGGTATCGAAAAAAAGTTGGGACATGTGCTTAAAGGAATGATTGAATGACCATCAAATGACCATCAGATGGCAACTGGATGGCATCGCTGAAAACCATTGAATGATTTATCGCTCTAACTCATAACACTATTTAACATCGCAATGTACTCAGCAATCGTTTTTTTTCTATTTCTTTGTGCAAACGTTTGCTTTTGTTGTTTTCATATTTTTGCCAGATAATTTGTTTTGAATCATTTTTGTGCTTTCACAAATCGAAAACCTGCACTGAAAAAACACATATGGTATCCGAAAATAATTTGTACGAGATAAATCCGGTGCCAGACATTCTTGTTAAAATCTAACGCGGGATCTTTATGTTTGCTGTTTCTTATTGGTTTTGCATTCGATTCGCAAGCATGTTCTTATTACCAGGATCAACCTTGCGATGTGAGTGCGCAATTATGCAACTGGCATATCAAAAATAAAATGCTTGTTCAAATGGTAAGTTATACTATTCCAAACGAAACGGAGAATCTTTTAAAAATAAATTCTGACCGAATGAAAAAATACCGACTGTTTTTAATTTTAATTTTTTTGTTTTTTTCCATTACCTCCTGCGAAAAATCCGCCAACACTTTTTCTGAGTGGTATGAATTTAAACCCAATGAGCATGGTGCCTCTGAAAGAATGAACATGAGTGATTGGCTGGATGAAACTGCTGGTGAGCATGGTTATTTAAGAATGGATAATGGTGATTTTGTATTTGCTGACGGAACTCCTGTTAAATTCTGGGGCGTGAACATCAATAGTTCCAAACCATATTCCGAAAAAGAAGATGTAGACCGCTGGGTCCCCTTTCTGAGCAAGTACGGCATCAACTCAGTTCGTTTTCATAAATATACCCAGCATGGATTAACCGATGAAAACTCAACAGTGATAGCCCCTGACAAGATGGCGAGGTTTGATTATTTCCAGTATCAGTTGCGTGAAGCCGGGATATATTATGGATGGTCGCCCATTTATGGCCATAAATTGCGACCAGGAGACAAAGAGCGACTTTTGGCCTACGACGAAATTGTCAACGCCGATATGAATAGTCATTTGAGTGGATCTACTATCGGATTGGTAAATTTTGCCGAAGACCTTCAGCAGTTACATATCGAACTGATCGTGAATAAATTGAATCATAAAAACCCTTACACAGGTTTAAGGTATGCCGATGATCCCGCACTCATCTTTGTTGAGTTTCAAAATGAGGACAATATCTTTTTTGCTACAACCGACAAAATGCTGCAGTTATGTCCTGCTTACAAGCAATTATTGGTTGATAAATTTACGAAATGGCTTAGAAACCAATACGCAGATCAAAAAAGATTGGAAAAAGCCTGGGGGAAGGATGCTTTTGAATGGGGCAGAAATGTGAGAAAAGAAGATTGGAACCTTGACAAAGGAAATATTTGTCCTGTTGCCGGACATGGAATATATGATCACGAATACAAAATGGCGCTAAACAGAAACGAACCTCTTCCGAAGTTTTTACTGGATATGGCGCGCTTTCTTTACGAGGAGCAGTTGAAGTTTTACAGAAAATTCGAAAAAGCTGTTCGCGAAACCGGGTACAAAGGACCGCTTGTGGGGTCTTGCTGGCAGGCGGGTTCGGGTATATCGCATTTTTACAACCTGCATGCAGATTATCTTACAGGTATTGTTGACCGGCACAATTATTTTGGCGGGGGAACCGGACACAGACTTATACCCGGCGATTTCAACAACAAATCCATGCTTGCCCAACCAGGTAGCGGTCTTTTGGGAACGGGTTTACAGCAGGTTGCCGACCGCCCGTTTGCCTTATCTGAATGGATGAGTCTGATCCCCAATGAATGGGTGGCTGAAGGACCTGTATTGGTGGCTACATATGGTTTAGGACTGCAGGGATGGGATGCCTCCTACGCTTTTGCTGTTGATTTTGACCATTTTACTTCCACCCTGCATACCCCTGGCGTTTATAATGTTACCTCACCCACCCAGCTTGTGCTTTATCCTGCACTGGTAAGTACTGTTTATAACCAGGATATAAAAGAAGCTGAGGTTATTTCACGGCGTAATGTGCATATTCCTTCATTAAAACAGGGCAAACTGGGATTTAAAGATTATCAGGTTCAGGATTGGGATCAGAAAGAGTTTGGAGGTGATCTGCCTCAGGAAGTTTTGGCGAAAGGAAGAGCTGTGGTTGACTTTACCGATGAATATGAACGAACCTACCACCCCGATTTAACAAAAGATATTTCTTCAGGTACCATTCGATCGCAAACGGGGCAGCTTGTCTGGAACTACGATGGCGTGGAAAAAGGGAATATCCATATCAATACCCCTTCACTACAGGGAGTTACCGGTTTTTCTGATGGTAAAAGTGTAACCCTTGACGACATCAAAGTAAAAACACATAATCCCTTTGCTGTTGTTCTGGTTAGTTCTCTGGAAAAGGGAAGATCCCTGGAAGAATCGAAGAGATGGCTGATTACCACTATTGCCAGAGCTAAAAACACCAACATGGTTTATAATAAGGAAAAAGACAGGATCCTGGAGCCGGGAGAAGCACCTATCCTGCTCGAAGCAGTAGATTTTTCTGTTACTTTCAGAAACAAAACCCCAAAATCGCTCAGAATACTCGATCATGCAGGCTATGATACGGGCGAAAGCATTGATATCACCAGAAATAAAATTACGATCAAAGGTAATCATCATAAAACATTTTACTATGAAGTTGAATTTTGAAATGCTTCGGCGATCCACCATCATTATGTTTTTGCTTTTTTTCTCTGATGTTGAATCCATTGCGGTTAACACAGCGGATTCTTCTCATTCCTCTGCCATTGTTTGGGTAAATGATCATGGCGGGGGGAGAAATCAACATGCATTTTTCAGGCAGTCGATTCATCTGGAAACGAAAGTCGAAAAAGCAGAAATGAATGTTTTTGCCGATTCAAGGTACATATTGTATGTTAATGGAACCCCCATCAGTTACGGACCCTTAAGGTCGTTTCCGGAGAGTCCTGTGTATGATGTGTATGATCTTTCATCGTATCTGATTGAGGGAGAAAATGTTGTTGCCGTAAAGGTTCGCAGCAACGGAACCAACACCTACCAGATGCCCTTGAGTAAAGCAGGTTTTATGGTGTGGGGGGAGATACTTTGTAGCAACAAAAGTTATGATTTGAAAACTCCTGGCAATTGGAAAGCAGCTTTGTCTGAAGGATATGTTGAAAATGTGCCGAAAATGTCGTTTGCCACCGGACCCATGGAGATCTATGATGCCCGCAATGATCCGCATAACTGGCATATGCCCGGCTTTGATGATTCGCCATGGCAGGCACCGGTTGCCATTAAAGATCCGCAACACTGGGGTGCCATGCAACCAAGGAATATCCCTTTTCTGACGCACGATAAACATTTTCCGCATCACATGTTGTGGCAAAAAAGTATTTTGCAGGATGAAAAGATATATTCTTTCAGAGTGAAATCAAAAGACAGGACCCGCGCTGATTTCAACACGCAGAAACGGGTTTTTGCTTATACCTGGATTTATTCACCCAGGCCGCAATCCATAGAAACAGGCACATGGTGGGGCGAATTTTTCCTCAATGGTGAAGGACCTCTTCAAAGAAATGATCTTCCGTTGGATAATATCAACCGGCAAAGCATGACTCTTGATCTGAAAGAGGGGTGGAATTTCTTTTTTATAAAATATGATATTGTCTGGGCGTCATGGGAATTCTATTTTGCAGTACCACGAAATGCAGACCTTGTTTTCTCTCCATATAAAAAAAGAAATGATGATGTTTTTTTCAAAACCGCAGGACCCTTTTTGTCTGAAGAAGAAGAGATGGTTTTGGCATTGGAACTTCCGTTTGATTCTCCCAAAGATCTTCCGGGCAATTTTTCGGAAAGCTGGGTTGATAAAACCCACGATGATCATGCACAGAATCCTGCCTGGAATGTAGCCTGGAGCCGTTTGGGAGAGCAAAATACGGATACCCCCTGGAAGATCAATGATCTGGTGATCAAGGCCGGGCAACCCACAGCCTTTGCCCTTGATATGGGTGGGAAAAAACTTGGACGTATATTTATTGAGTATGATGCCCCCGAAGGAACACGTTTCGATGTTGGTTTTTCTGAAGATCTGATCAACAATCGTCCGTGGGTGTTGAAACGGGCAGGTATTTATACGGGTGTCGGGCATGTGGCATCAGCAGAATCAAACCATTATGAATCTTTTAAACCATATGGTTTACGATACATGCAGGTAAATATAACAGGACATTCTGAAGATGTAAAGATCAAAAGAATTGGTGTGATCAGTCAGTTATACCCCTTTGAACTCAACGGTAGTTTTCAATCCTCTGATCCCATGTTTGACAATCTCTGGAAGTTAGGATGGAGAACATTGAGGGTTTGTGCTGAAGATACATATACCGACACACCATTTCGTGAAAGAGGTCTTTATGCTGGTGATGCACTTCCACAATATGCCATTACCCTTGCCACCAGTGGCGATTCAAGACTGATCAAAAGAAGTCTGGAGGTATTCCAGGATCATTACCGTGATGTTTTTCAACCCGGACAACCAAAACAGGAGGGGATACACGGAACGCTGAGTGATTTTCCATTGAAAACCCTTGAGTATTTCAGGTGGTATCTGCAAATGGAAAACGACATGGAATTTGCCCGGCAACTTTATCCTGCCTATCAAAATCTTATTACCTCTTATCGCAATCTTGAAACTTACAAAGGATTGACAGTTTTTCCGAGAGTCTTTATTGAATGGACAAAAATACAGAAGAGCAATACAGCAAATACCGCTGTGAATGCATTGCTGGCAAGATCATACGAGAATATGGCGTGGATTGCCGGGAAACTTGGCAGAGCAGACGAATCTTCTGAATATGCAAAATGGGCTGACGAGCTCACCCAAAATATTCTTACACATTGTTGGGATCATTCAAAGGGGGCATTTCATGATGGCTATCATGAAGGAGAAAGATCTGATTCCTGGTTTCCCATTTCCAGTGCTTATCCTGTGCTTTTTGGTTTAACCAGGAAAGAGCATGACGATAAAATACGTGTGTTTTTCAAAAAAGAACTGGCAGATATCGGAGATATTGACCGGCAAAGAAAAACAACACCCTATGGTGGATATTATGTTTTGGGTGCCCTTTATAAACTTGAAGCGGCAGCAACAGCCGAACGTTTTATCAGACAGTACTGGTCGCCTATGATCATGCGTCATCATGATACCGCCTGGGAAAATTTCGGAGATGCATCTGATGGAAAAGGTCAGGGAACACTGAGCCATGCCTGGAGCGGCAGTCCTACTTTTTACATGACTAGCGAAATACTGGGTGTACCCCTCCATTTCAGTGAATTTGATCCTGATGATCTGGTTGTTGCTCCCCTATCTGAAAGTCTTGAAAAAGCAGAAGGAACAGTGCCTTTGCCACAAGGCAATTTACATATTTCCTGGCATATTGTTGGCGATATTTTGTTTGTGGATGTGGATGCACCAGAACAGATCACCTGGCGTGTAAAACCCCGTGGTCGCCTGGCAGAAAAAAAGCTGGTTGTAAATGGTGAACATATTCATGAGGGTTTATAAAACAAAAAGGGGGATAAACATTGAATCCCCCTTACATTTTATCAAAATCCATAACAATACTAACTCAGGAATTTTTTGCGCAGCGCCTCTACCTGTTCATCATTGATGGGTATCAATTCACCAAGTGTTGAAGCCATCACCAGTGATTTTGCTGAAAATTCAGCCACTTCCAGTCTGTCGAAAGTTTGCAGCAATGCATCTCCGGTAACCAAAACCGCATCATTTTGCAATATCATGGCAGGTTTATTCTGTTCCAAAACTTCCAAGACACCATGAAAGTCATCAAACTGCGATCCATAGGGAATGTTAGGCATGTCTTGTAAGAATATCCAGCTTTCAGGTATTGTTCTTACATTGATCTGCGAATGGGTAATGCCATATGCCATCAGGTTGGGAGGTTGGGTGATGATCACCGAATTGATATGCGGAAATCTTTTGTATATCTCCTGGTGCAGGTAAACGCTTCTGCTGGGAATTTTGCCAGGCTCTCTTTCGCCATTTTTGATTTGCACCACATCCTCCGGCAACAGATCCCATCTTTGTTTGTTGGTGGGGGTGATCAAAAAATCATCGCCTTTCCAACGCATGGAAACCGTTCCGTAAGAACTGATCATCAATCCCTGAGCACATGCCCGGTTTACGATCCGGCATATTTCGGTTCTTTTTTCCGTTTCGTCAGGTGGGTGGTTTACTTTGGAAGACTGGGGCATAGACAACGCTTTCTGAGATAGAAAAGCGTCTATCTGTTTCTCACTCAAATGTTTTGTTTTCCCCAGGCGTTGTCCCAGCAAAGAGGAGTGAGCACAAAACTCAAGAGTTTCAAAGCGTTGAAATGCATCACCCATGTCGCTACCCCCCACAACAGTGCCATGGTTCTCCATAATGATGGCTTTAAAACCTTTTTCAAACTCTTGTCCGATCAGTGCACCCAGGTCTTCACTTCCTGGCAGCTCGTAAGCAGCATAACCAATAGGGCCGCAAATATTTTTGGCCTGTGCTATTACATTGGTATCCGGAATTTTGCGGGCAATACTGAAAAAGACCAGTGCAGGTGGATGTGCATGAACGATCGCTTTTATATCGGGGCGCATTTTATAGATGGCCCGGTGAAAAGGAAACTCAGAAGAGGGTTTGTGGGGTCCAAGAATGGTCCCGTCTTTTTGAACACACATAATATCGCGTTCCTGCAACGATCCTTTATCAACAGCGGAAGGTGTAACCCATATGTCGCCATTTTCATCGATCATGGAAATATTTCCCCCGGAAGTGGTGGTTAGTCCACGATGATAAATACGGTTGATAATAACCACTAACTGTTCGCGGGGGTGCATCAATCGGGTATCGAGTTTTTCATTCATAGGTATAAGTGTTTTTATAGTTAGCGATTGAAATGATCAATGCTTTTGCATAAAATGAGCCGGGAGAAGGTCATTTTATGTTCGTTTATCTTTTCAAAAGAACATCTTTTTCGTATTGCTGAACTTCTTTGATGAAATGGTTTCCAATGGGGACATCATTTTGAAGGCAATAATAATTATACACATCTCCCCATGGCATCGATTTGAGGTTTTCGAGCATAGCCAGCCGTTCAAAAAGTCTTCCTTCTTCTTCGTATGATCTGAGCTGGTTTAGGGGTTCGAGCAGAGCATATAAAAAAGCCTGTTGTGTGGCACGTACGCCTGTAATATATGCCCCAATACGATTGATGGAGGCATCAAAAAAGTCTAATCCAATATTTACCCGTTCGAGTGCATTGCTGCGGATTATTTCCTGGGCAATGAGCAAAATTTCGTCATTGAGGGTCACAACATGGTCGCTGTCCCAGCGCACGCCTCTGGTTATATGCAGTAAAATATGATCTAAAAACTGAAGTACGGAGGAGATTTTGTCACCTACCTGTTCTGTGGGGTGAAAGTGCCCGTTATCGAGGCAGATCAGTTTATGATTCCGGATGGCATATCCCAGGTAGAAGTCGTGAGATCCTACCACCATTGCTTCTGATCCTATGCCAAACAATTTGCTTTCAACAGCGTCTCGGAGATGTTCGGCAGGGTATTCTTCTGCAAAGATTTCATCCAGGGAATCTTTGAGTAATTTGCGGTGCGTATGGCGGTCAACAGGTGTGTCTTTTGTTCCGTCGGGAATCCAGATATTGTTTACTGCCGGGGTTTGCAGTTGTTTTCCCATTTCAGCAGCAATTCTGCGTGTTCTTTTCACATGCTCAATCCAGAACTGACGGTGTTTTTCATTTTTGGATGAGAGGGTAAAACCATCGTCGGCAAAAGGATGCGAAAAGCAGGTTGGGTTAAAGTCAAGTCCTGTTTCATGTTTTTTTGCCCAATTGATCCACGACTGAAAATGAGCGGGTTCGATCTGGTTACGATCTGTCTTCTCTCCCTCAAAATCTCCATAGATAGCATGCAGGTTCAATCTTTGTTTTCCCGGAAGCAATTGCATCACCTTGTCAATATCATCTCTGAGTTGTTGCAAAGTCGTGGCTTTTCCCGGGTAGTTTCCCGTTACCTGTATCCCCCCGCCACCCAATGAGGCGTCAGGAGTTTCAAAACCACCCACATCATCTGCCTGCCAGCAATGGAGAGAAATAATGACTTTTTCCATTTGACTGATCACATGATCCGTATCCACATTCAGTTCGGCATATCTTTCTTTGGCGATTTGATAAGCTTTTTCAATCCTCGAAGAATTACTCATAAACAAATAGGTTTTAGGTTATTTTTGGGCAAAATTACGGTTTTTAAAAACAAAACGTTGCTCATATCTTCAAAACTTAACACAAATGTACAATCCATTGCACAAAATTTTTTCAAATACCTTTTTTTGTATTATGTTTGCGTTAATTATGTATTTTTGGAATGTTAAAATTAATCATTATTTTAAATTATTCCATTGGTAATACATGCCTACAAATATGGTTTTCAATGGCAAGCAAATTCTGATCAACCAGTAATAATTTTAAAACTTAAAAAATGAAAGTTTCTTCCATTACCCAAAAGCTGGATAATCTGTATGAATTTGACCGTGAGCCGGTCACAAAGAACAAACTTCAGGGAATAGGTAATTTTTTAGGCATGTATGCCGGTGAGCATGTTGCCGGAACCGAATTTGTTATCGGTATACTTTTCGTTGCCAATGGTGTTTCGGTAACCGACCTTTTTATAGGTGGGTTTATAGGGAATTTATTGGCTGTTTTGAGTTGGGCATTTATCACTGCTCCTATAGCTGTAAAAGAACGCTTATCACTTTACTGGCAGTTGCGCAAAATTTGTGGACCTGCGTTGGTTTTTATTTACAATATTGTCAATGCGTTGATGTTTTGTTTTCTCGCTGGAGCCATGGTAGCTGTTTCTGCCACCGCAGTGGGTATTCCCTTTCAGATCACCATGCCGTCTTTGGGCGATCTTTATCCTAACAGTATTGGTTGGGTATTAACCGTTCTTGTGGTAGGAGGAGTGATTACCAGTATTGCTATTCTGGGTTTCGAGTCGTTGGCCCGCTTTGCCAAGGTTGCTGCCCCCTGGATGTTTATTATTTTTATTGCCGGAGCAGTCAATAGTTTTCCGAAACTTGGTATTGCTACTGATTTGTCGAATTTCTGGGAGGTCGCTCATGGAACGATCTGGACGGGCACAGCCAAAGAGGGAATGACACAGTTTACCATTTGGCATGTGATATTTTTTACCTGGTTGGCCAATGCTGCTATGCATCTGGGTATGTCCGACCTTTCTATTTTCCGGTACGCGAAGAAATGGTATTATGGTTTTGCTTCGGCGGTGGGTATGTTTCTGGGGCACTACCTGGCGTGGATAGCCGCTGGTGTTTTGTATGCAGCAGCCACCAGCGATGCCCCAGGTCCGGTTGCCTATCAGGCTGCTGGCATTGCAGGTGCCATTTGTGTGGTGATCGCCGGCTGGACGACCGCCAATCCTACGCTTTACCGTGCAGGACTTGCCCTGCAGGTAGCATCGCCCAACTGGAAACGCTGGAAGGTAACCTTGCTGGCAGGTTCCATTACAACCCTGGCAGCCATGTTTCCCGGACTGGTCATGCAGTTGCTCGATTTTGTTGCCCTCTATGGTCTGGTATTGATACCAATGGGTGGAATCATTTTCGCCGATTTTTATTTGCTCAGGAAAATAGGACTACAAAGATATTATGCAGAAAAACAGAAAGTCAGTTTTAGTATGGCGGCCGGCATTACCTGGTTTGTTTTGCTTGCCATAGCCTTGTTCGCCAACCAGGTGATGGGTATTACCCTGTTTTTTCTTCCGGTACCTGTATGGTTTGCCGCTGTTGCACTTTATGTGATCTTGTCTTACATCTTTCAAAAAAAGGCATCGGTTGCCTAATGAATTTAATCCGAATATTTTATAAAGACCATTTAACCTTCATATTTGTTATGGGAAAAACTTTTTTTAAGCGTGTTATTATTTTACTCACGGTAGCAGGTTTTCTGCTAACGCTGTTGCCTTCTTTTTTTAACTGGCAGGGATTGTTGTCGCCGGAAAAAACGCATGCACTGATGCTTGCAGGCACCGTATTATGGTTTCTTGGGGCAATTTTTTTATTTGGTCGGTCCGGGAAATCCACAGAAACCTCTTAATAACTGCTGAGACGGTTTGTGCTGCCATGCTCTGTTGCACTTATTCCATCCTGGGATCGGGATGGAAGGGCAGGCGTGCCATTTTTTCCACTTCTACCGAGGGAAAC
>CAYMLS010000036.1:0-1055 GCA_964390665.1 uncultured Bacteroidales bacterium
GTTTCCTGATGTGGAGGAACTGTAAGACGAACCGCTACTTTTTTCCATGTTCTGTGATTTAAATGTGTAAAAAAATGACTTTAAAAACTATTTTTTTTCCAGCAAAAACAGTTTTATTCGAGCATCAGCGAAGATTCACCCAACCTGAATTGATCTGTATAAAGAGAAATGAAATAAATACCTTCATCATAATCAATGTTTTGGACCCAATCAAGACATACATCGGTGTCAGTTCGCTGGTAATTAAAATCTCCTTTCAAAGAAAATTGCAATGTATCTTCCTGAAAAGTAAAGGAATATGCATCTGAATCGCTCACTCTGAGGATGTTTCCATCGGGATCGGCAATACGTGCATACACGTTTTTATTGCCCGGTTCTGCTACCGGATTGCCTGCCACAGTAAAGCAAATTTCAATTTTATTGGTTCTTCTGGCTTTATCTGTAATTTCCTCCCTGCCTCTTCCACGAATTCTGATGGCGTTTACATCTATTTCGTAAGCTCTTAAAGCAGATGCTACTTCCACCTGTCCTTCCAGGTCTTCTTTCGTTTCGGCAAGTTGAGAACTTTCTCTTGATATTTTTCTGATTTCCTGTTGCATTTCCACGTTTTCTGCTTTCAGCACTTCATTTTCCTTATAGAGACTATCCATTTCGTGAACATAATTTTGCGTGATCTGCCGCAGGGCATTCAGTTGACGTCTTACACGACGGTAATCAGTTTGCTGGCTGATCAGTCTTTTGATTTCCTCGGCATTGGCTTGAATGATACTATCTTGTTGTACAAGCACACTGTCGTATTCATTTTTAACCTGATTGTATTCTGCCAGTACAGTGTTCAGTTCCTCATTGAGTTCGGCATTGAGTTCATCCACAATTACTTTCTCCGTAGATACTTCTTTCAGTGATTGCCTGCTGGTGATCAGCATAAATGTTAACACAGCAATGATAACCACCAGTACAATGATGGTACCTTTGTAAATGCTTTCATTACTTGTTGTCTTCGGATTATCTTTTTGAGGATTTGAAGGTTTGGTTTGGTTTGTTTTTGATCCTTC
>CAYMLS010000036.1:1065-23763 GCA_964390665.1 uncultured Bacteroidales bacterium
GAATTTAAAAATTTAATTTTAAGTAAGTTATTGACTATTTAAGATGAACAAAAAGGACAAACTACTTCAATAATACGGAAAAAATGATCTCCGGGTTACTTAATCTATCCTGTTTTGCTTGTTTTATTCTATCTTTCTTTACTTTATCTCCAATATATACATATCAGAAGCCTTTAAAATTTACAGGTTTGCAAATTTATTATTATTTTTATGAATAAAGTCTCTAAACAATAAAATATCAGCGAGTTTTGACACTTTCCTACCTGAATGATTTTTTTTCTTTGTTTTACCCCAGGTTGTGCAATGCCTGCAATAAGGCATTGATAAAAGAGGAGCAATGTATTTGTTCCTTTTGCAAATATCAATTGCCCAAAACCCGGTTCCATCTGGAACGGGAAAACCAACTCACGCGTGTTTTCTGGGGTAGGGTTAATATTGAAACGGCAACCTCCCTTTTATATTTTCATAAAGGGAGCATGGTTCAGAACCTGATCCATAGATTTAAGTATAAAGGTAAAAAAGATATAGGCGTTTATTTGGGAAATATGTTGGGTTCATCTTTGAAAGATAGTCCTTTGTGGCAACCTGTAGATGTTATTGTTCCTGTGCCTCTTCACGAAAAAAAATTTCACCAGCGTGGATTTAATCAAAGTGAAGTATTTGCCACAGGTTTATCAGAAACATTTAAAAAGCCAATGTTGAAAAATAATCTGATACGAATTTCTCATACCCAAACCCAAACCAGGAAAACCCGTTTTAAAAGATGGGAAAATGTAAGTACGGTTTTCGACCTTCGTAATCCTGATGATTTCCGCGGAAAAAATATACTGATTGTTGACGATGTGGTTACTACGGGTTCTACACTGGAATCTTGCTGCGAAAAAATATTGAGCATTCAGGGAACAAAGGTATGGGTGGCAACCATTGCCATGGCATATTAGAATCTACTTGGTATTCTTTGGGTCAAATATTTTTTTTGCTGATAACCAGTCATATATCAATAATATTTTCCTGTAAACACTAAATTTTGATTTTCTGGGTTCTTTGCTGTCAATACTCTGTTTGTGGATTAGATCCTTATGTGCTGTTTTACCATTTAATTAGATCACAGGTTCTTGTTTTTATTGTAATTTTGATCTTTATTTCATCCGTAAATCATTTGTTTTAAATTGGTCGGATGCTTGTTTTGTTCAGCATATACTTACGGAGAATATTTATATTTGTTATTTCCATGGGTTTTTGATTTAACTCGAAGATATACCTGGGTTATGCAAATATCATTTGCTTGTTCACCATTTTACATCTAATAAAGATCAAAACATATTTTTCACAAACAGAAATAATTTTTCAAATATGAGTCCGGATAAAAAAAATGGATTATTGGAAGAATTTCCCCCGGTTTCAACAAAGCAGTGGGAGGAAAAGATCCGCGAAGACCTGAAAGGAGCCGATTACGAAAAAAAACTGATCTGGCGAACCCTGGAGGGGATAAAAATCAACCCTTATTATCGTAGTGAGGATCTTAAAGACCTCAGTTGGGTACAGATACCACCGGGTGAGTTTCCATACGTGAGGGGCAAAAAAAGCAAAGAGAATAATTGGATCGTTCGCCAGGATATTTTAGAGCAGGATCCGCAAAAATCTGCTGCACTTGCCTGGGAAGCGTTGCAAAAAGGTGCCCAGGCGGTTGGTTTAAATGTTTCTGAAGTAGAAACACATGAGGCAGTTGCTTCCCTGCTTAAAGATATTGATCTCAACAATGCCGCGATACATTTTCTGCATTCACGAAACTATCCTGCTTTTTTTGATGTGGTGGTTGATTATATCAAAAAATCTGGTTTCGATATCCAAAAAGTAAAAGGATCGATGGATTTTGATCCTTTGGCATACTTTGTACTTTACGATAAATTTTATCATTCTCAGGAGCGAGATCTTGACGAAACGGTAAAGATCCTTGAATTGGCCATGCGCGATCTGCCTGATTTTGATGTTCTGCAGGTTAACGGACAACATTATCACAATGCTGGTGCTCATACAATACAGGAAATGGCTTTTACCCTTTCGCACGCCAATGAATACCTTGCCAGGTTAACGGATAAAGGAATGAATGTTGATGATGTTGCACCCCGGATGCAGTTTACCATGGCTACCGGTTCCGAATTTTTCAAGGAAATTGCCAAGTTTCGCGCCATGAAACTCTTGTGGGCGCAAATTGTCAAACAATATGCTCCCTCTAATGAGGACTCAATGAAAATAAATATCCATGCGACCAGTTCAGAATGGAACAAAACTGTTTATGATCCGCATGTAAACCTTCTTCGAACGACCACTGAAACCATGGCGGCTGGTTTGGCAGGTGCAGACACCATCAGTGTTACACCTTTCGACAATACCTACCAGAAACCCGATCAGTTTTCAGGTCGCATAGCACGTAACCAGCAAATTGTTCTCAAGTATGAAGCCTACATGAATAAGGTGGCAGATCCTGCCGGTGGTTCATATTACATAGAGAAGATCACCGATGAACTGGCATCTGAAACCTGGAAAATGTTTGTGGAAATGGAAAAGGCGGGTGGCTTTATAAAAGCAGTTGAGTCTGGCTTTATCAAGGAAGAGATCGCCAACACGTGTCAGAAACGTGAAATGAATATCGCCATGCGGCGTCAGGTTTTTGTGGGTGTTAATCAGTATCCTAACTTACAGGAGACCATGCTTGAAAAAATGAAGCCCGTTGCCAGGTTCAAAGACCTCAGCGGACTTCGCCCGTGGAGAGGGCCGCAGGCTTTTGAAGCGCTGCGTCTTTCAGTAGAGAACTTTGCATCCAAAGGTTTTCAGATACCAAGGGTGTATTTGTTTACACACGGAAATCTTACCATGCGAAAAGCACGTGCCTCTTTTATCACTGGCTTTTTCGGATGTGCCGGATATCAGATACAGGAAGCCCCTATGGTGAAAAACCTGGACGAGGGTATCGAAAAAGCGATAGAAGCGAAACCTGAAATAATAGTACTGTGCAGCAGCGATGAGGAGTATCCTGATATGATACCCGCTATCAAAGCCATCAAAGAAAATTTGACAAACGCGCAAATCGTAGTTGCCGGAAACCCAGCCGAGTCTATGGAAATGTTGAATCAGGCGGGGGTACAGCATTATGTTCATGTGCGCACCAATGTACTTGAAACGCTTCAGCATTTCAATAATATTTTTGGTATCGTCTGATCCGGCATTTTGCCTGTATTGTTTTATCAATTCAACTGTAACATTCTCAAATATCAAAACATATGAGACCCGATTTTTCAAAAATTGATTACAAAAAAGAGATTCAAAATACAATTTCTTCTGCTGAATGGGAAAAAGAGCAACAGATCCGCAGAGACTGGTGCACTTCGGAGCAGATACATGTAAAAGGTGTTTATCTGGATCATGACATGAGAGACCTGGAGCACCTTCATTATGTTGCCGGGCTGCCTCCCTATCTCAGAGGTCCCTACAGTACCATGTATGTAATGCGGCCCTGGACCATTCGCCAATACGCTGGTTTCAGCACCGCCGAAGAGTCGAATGCTTTTTACCGTAGAAACCTGGCTGCCGGGCAAAAAGGGTTATCCGTAGCCTTCGACCTTGCTACCCACCGCGGATACGACTCTGATCATGAGCGCGTTGAAGGCGATGTGGGAAAAGCTGGTGTTGCCATCGATTCTATCCTTGATATGAAAATTCTTTTTGATGACATCCCGCTGGATAAAATGTCGGTTTCCATGACTATGAACGGTGCTGTATTGCCGGTAATGGCTTTTTATATTGTGGCAGCAGAAGAACAGGGTGTGCCTGTGGAAAAACTTAGCGGTACCATTCAAAACGACATACTTAAGGAGTTTATGGTTCGCAATACCTACATCTATCCTCCCTTGCCCTCTATGAAGATCATTGCGGACATTTTTGAGTATACATCTCAAAAAATGCCCCGGTTCAATTCTATCAGTATATCAGGGTATCATATGCAGGAAGCCGGTGCTACCTGCGATATTGAACTGGCATATACCTTGGCTGATGGGATGGAATATTTGCGTGCAGGTATTGATGCCGGAATGGATATCGATTCTTTTGCCCCGCGTTTATCTTTTTTCTGGGCCATTGGAATGAACCACTTTATGGAGATCGCCAAAATGCGTGCTGCCCGTATGCTGTGGGCAAAAATTGTAAAGAAATTCAACCCAAAGAACCCCAAATCTCTTGCACTGCGCACACATAGTCAAACATCAGGATGGAGTTTGACAGAGCAGGATCCTTTCAACAACGTAACGCGAACCTGTGTGGAGGCCATGGCTGCTGTGCTGGGTCATACGCAATCGTTGCATACCAATGCATTGGATGAAGCCATCGCCTTGCCAACCGATTTTTCTGCCCGCATTGCCCGCAATACCCAGTTGTATATACAGGACGAAACACAGGTGACAAAAGCCATAGACCCCTGGGCAGGCTCCTATTATGTTGAAAAACTTACCCATGAGATAGCCCATAAAGCATGGGCGCATATTGAGGAAATTGAAAAACTGGGTGGTATGGCCAAAGCCATTGAAACAGGGGTACCAAAAATGCGTATCGAAGAAGCCGCTGCACGCAAGCAGGCAAAAATTGATTCTGGCAGAGATATTATTGTAGGGGTCAACAAATACCGCCTGCAGAAAGAAGACCCCATAGAGATCCTGAATGTTGACAACACCGCGGTTCGTGATTCACAGATCAAAAGAATTCAAAAACTGAAAGCAGAAAGAGATCCTGAAGCGGTGGAAAAGGCGTTGAATGCCATTACCGAATCCTGTAAAAGCGGAAAAGGAAATCTTTTGGAGTTATCTGTTGAAGCTGCACGCAAACGAGCTACCCTGGGAGAAATATCCATGGCTTGTGAAAAGGTATTTGGTCGTTATCAGGCAGTTATTCGTTCAATATCAGGTGTATATTCTATGGAAATTGAAAACAACGAAAAATTTATGGAAGCACGCAAACTCGCAGATGAGTTTGCTTCTCTGGAAGGTCGCCGCCCGAGAATCATGGTGGCCAAAATGGGTCAGGATGGACACGACAGGGGTGCCAAGGTGGTATCTACGGCCTATGCCGATATGGGATTTGATGTGGATGTCGGCCCCCTTTTCCAGACACCACGAGAGGCAGCACGTCAGGCAGTGGAAAATG
Organism: uncultured Bacteroidales bacterium; assembly: GCA_964390665.1. Classification (GTDB taxonomy): domain Bacteria; phylum Bacteroidota; class Bacteroidia; order Bacteroidales; family UBA7960; genus SKVR01. Next base: position 6,259 of record CAYMLS010000036.1, read on the forward strand.
ATGTTCATATTCTGGGCGTTTCCAGCCTTGCCGCTGGTCATAAAACCCTGGCTCCCCAGGTTATCAAAGAACTGAAAAATCTCGGAAGGGATGATATCATGGTTATCGTTGGTGGCGTTATTCCTGCACAGGACTATCAGTTTCTTTACGATGCCGGTGTTGTGGGCATCTTCGGACCCGGAACAGTGATTGCCGAAGCAGGAATAAAAATGCTCAATATTCTGATCGAAAGCCGGAAATAATCATCGTGTAAATGATCTTTATGAATAAAAACTTTCTGGTTTTCTGGCTGGGTTTGTGTTTGTCCTTTACCATTGCAAAAGCACAGGATGCTTATCAACATGTTAGTGATAAAGTACTCTATTCTTTTCTGGATGAGCTGGCCACCATGCATATCATTGATATTTCCACTGCCACCAAACCCTATCCGAGAAAGACCATTGCTGATCTTTTGCTGCAGGCAAAGCAACAACAGGAAAAGCTCACTTTATCGCAAAAGGCAAGGGTTGAAAACTACCTGAAGGAGTATGCGCTGGAAGCAGGAAGCATCAATCAGGGACGTTGGCAACTTTACCAAAAAGATTCAACGCTTTCGGTGCATCTTTTGCCCCCTGAAATTGCTTACCGCGATACCCTTTTCAGAGCGCTGGTAAGACCTGTTTACGGATACCGTAACTTTTCGGGGGGAAACAATGATTTCTGGGTAACCTATGGAGGAGCAGAGGCCATTTCTTACATAGGTGATAACTGGGGCGTATATGTAAGTTTGAGAGACAATTACCAGAAAGGGCAGAAACTTGCCCAACCCACTTATTTCACCCAGGAACCCGGTGGAACATACAAGGCGCTAACCGGTGGAGGTGAAGGGGGTGAGTTCAGTGAAATGCGCGGTGGGCTGACCTATAACTGGGGATGGGGTACATTTGCTTTTGTGAAAGACCACATCCAGTGGGGCGATAACCAGAATGGAAGCAATATTTTTTCCGGGAGAACACCTTCCTTCCCACTGATAAAATTACATATGAACCCCGCAAAGTGGATAGAGTTTAACTATTTCCACGGATGGTTGGTTTCGGAAGCTATAGACAGCCTCAACTCCTTTTTTCCGGAAGAAGGCATTCCACGAACCGTGCAAAGAAGAAAATACATCGCTGCCAATATGTACACGATCAAACCTTTTCCCAGGTTTCGCCTGTCTTTGGGAAATTCTATCGTGTACGGCGATACAGATGTGCAGCCCGCTTTCCTCATACCCTTTTTCTTTTACAAATCCATTGTACATACTATAAACTGGGGAACAACGTTTCAAAACAGTGCTATGTATATCAATCTTTCCTCAAGGCAGATTAAAAATCTTCATCTGTATGCTTCCTATTTTATCGATGAATTTTCTATCAGAAGGGTAGGTGATTCTACAAGGCACAATTTTACCGGTTTTAAGGGTGGATTTTCCCTCGCAGGGTGGCCGATCAAAAATGTAACGCTTGGAGGTGAGTACACACGTACCAACCCCATCACCTATCTTCACGATGAAGAAGTAACAAGTTTTCAGTCAAACCGTTATAATCTCGGGCACTACCTAACCGATAATGCAGAAGAATTTTTTGCGGTTTTACGCATTCATCCCTACAAAACATGGCAGATTTCTGCCTCATGGATGTATGCCCGTAAAGGAAACTATTATGAGTATGAACGAAGACGGAGAAACCCACGTATTGATGAAATGCCTGTTTTGGATGATATTATCTGGGATAAGACCAGTTTTACTTTGGAAACCCATCTTTATCTTTTATCCAATCTTCGTGCTTTTGCCAAATATTCTTTCAATAATGTGCAGGGTTATGATGCAGATGAGCAAACCGCACAATATTACCTCAACACCTTTTCACCTCCGTATTTGCACGGCAGGACCCAGGTGATGGAATTGGGTTTTAATCTGGGTTTCTGAAAAAAAGAGAATCATAATGACCGTTTTTACAACAGAATCAATTTAAATAAAAAATATGCATCCGTATAAAATCGTAGAAAATGGAGTACCCCTTGAGGAGGCTGAAAGCGCAATGATATTTATTCATGGACGGGGCGCACCTCCGGAAGATATTTTGTCGCTGGCTGAATTTTTCGCACAGGATAAAACCTATGTCGCAGCGCCGGAAGCTCAGGATTACACCTGGTATCCTTACAGTTTTCTTGCTCCCGAATCTCAGAATCAACCCTGGCTTAGTAGTGCCATCAACAACATTACTCAGTTAATTGAAAATATTGCCAAACAAGTTTCTTTTGACAGGATATTTATCATGGGTTTTTCGCAGGGAGCGTGCCTGACTGCCGAAATTACTGCCCGTAATGCCAGAAATTATGCGGGTATTGGTATTTTTACAGGCGGATTGATCGGAGAAAACATCGATATTTCAAAGTACCACGGTGATTTTGAAGGTACACCTGTTTATTTGAGCAATGGAGACAATGACCCCCACATTCCGCTTGAAAGAACGGAAACGACCGAAGCAATAATCAAAAACCTGAATGCAGGGATCGTTAAAGAAATTTTTCCCGGTAGGCCGCATACCATTCAAATGAGTGAAATCCAAAAGGCAAAACAACTATTTAACTTGTAAAAAACAGCGTACAGAATGACTATAACAAAAGTGAACTTATTACATTGGGATTACAAACTGCTTGTTTTCGTGTTTCTTATTCTTGCTTCATGCTCTGTTTCCCGTCAGTGGGTAGAGTGGAAATCGGAGGCAGATACCGCTTTCGGGCAAGGGGAATATGAAACCGCTTTGCAGGGCTATGAAAGGATCATAGAAGCACAAAAGGAAAAAGATCAGATGCCCGAACCTGAAATATACCGGAAGGCAGGTTTGTCAGCATTTTATTTGAATAAAAATGACGTGGCTATCCATTATCTTCAGGATCTGAGGAATACCGAACATGCAACCGGCGATGTTTATTACGCCCTAGCCATGATCAATCGTGAAATCGATAACCTTTCACGTGAGATCAGTGCGCTTGAAAATTATGTAAATAAATACCCGGAGGGAAAGTATATTGAGGAGTTAAAACCCCGATTGTTCGGGACCTATGTTGAAAGCAAAAATTATGAACCTGCACTTGGTGTATGGGAGGAACTACCCGAAGAGTTCAAAAAAAGCGAATCTATGCTCCATGATTATTTTATCATTAGCAAAGAACTTGGAATGGAGAAGGAGGCAAGGAAAACGGCTGTTGAGATTTTAAATATAAATCCTGACCATGCAGGTGCACTTGAGTACATGGCAGATCACTATTTCTGGAGAGCTGAAAACCGCTACCAGAAAGAAATGGAAGCCTACGAAAAGAACCGGACAAGAAAACAATACAGGCAGTTACTCGATGCTTTTGATATACTGAATGCTGATTTCAGAAAATCATTGAATTATTACCTTAAACTTTATGAAATGGACCCTGAACCCAAATATGCCAGGTTTATCGGTAACATATACCTTAGGTTCGATGATAAAAAGAAAGCAAGATATTATCATCAAAAAGCGGGTATCTGAAACCCTTTTGGGATTTTGCAACTATCTATCTGTGCGTCCACTCCGATAACTCGTTTTCGATAAATGAACTGACTTCGTCGGGCTTCGGTTCGTGAAAACAATGTGTTATGATTTGTCTTCATGTGTCAGGATTTTCTTCGTATAAGAGGTCCGGGTTGTGCATTAAAATCTGTATCCCAGACTGAATACATGGTTGGTGTCGTATACATTACGATCGGTATTGGTAAGTACATTGGTCAAACCCTTGCGTGAGGTATAGGTGAAACTGAATTTCATTACCTCCATTCCAAATCCTAAGGAATATCCCCATTCTTCAGTACTGAATTCCAGAGGTGTATTTTCAGTGCCATTGTCATAGGTTTCATCAAAGTTATATCTGTAATAGCCTCCGCCAAAAACAAAAGCACGTGCTATATTATTGGTGATGGATCTTGGGGATCCAAATTGGATATTGAGGGGCAAGGTAGCGGAATATCTTCTGACAATACCGTTTTCTGCATGGCTTCCGTTCACATCAAAAAGGGCCTCCTGCTGAAGGGTGATCATATCGCCAACAGGCACTTGTAAGAAAAATCCTCCTGAAAAATTTGAAACCTTATCAGCACGGTAAAATTCATCATCGTAGCGGTGATAACCATTACCCGCTTCCAGTTTAACACCTGCCATTATGAAAGGAACGCCGGTTCTGGCGTTGAGAGACAAATGCTCTTCACTGTCAAAAATATCCGTTTTGGTGGAAAGTTGTATAACCAGAACGCGTAAAAACAAGTTGATTGTTGCCATTCCTTCGTAATCCAGAAGGTCGTATGTATCTTCAGGCTTATGGTAGGGTGATTTTAGTCCGGTGAATACATGCACAGCTGGTATTCCTGCCTTTCCGAAGGGCGCTGTATCGGTGTTGGGTACTATTTGGTTGCTGACATCCTTGAGCGTTATGTTCATCTCTTTGGCAATATCTTTTGCTATCTGCTTTCCCTGTTTCACTCCGCCGATCCCTTTCAGGTCCACCCCGTTGTAAGCTTCGTACATACCTACCATATCCAGGCTAAACATCATTTTTATATTTTCGGTGCCCAGCGTATTGTTGTCAACAAAAAACTCAGCACCGTTCAGTCCGCTTTCTTCACCATCAAAAGCAATGATAATTACACTCCTTTTCAATTGGTGTTGGTTATCCTTGAGGTATTTAGCCAATTCCATTACAGAGGCAGTTCCTGAGGCATTGTCATCGGCACCATGAAATATAACTTTCTCATTCCCCTCAAGGGAATAACCCAGGTGATCGTAATGTGCACCCAGAACAATGTATTCATTTTTCAGGTCAGGGTCAGTGCCCTCAATGATCCCGACCAGGTTTTCGGCGGGTACCCATATGTTACCTGTTTTAAACATAAAGTGTTGCCTGTAGTCTTCATATAAAGGTTCGATGCCGGCTTTTTCAAATTCCGAGATGATGTAGTTTCTTGCCTTTTCTATTCCTTGTGTGCCTAATCCTCTGCCTTCCAGTGAGTCGGATGCCAATATTTCCACGTGATTTTTCAAGGTTTGTGAGAGTGTTTTACTTTGTGCAAAACCAAAACCAGGAAGCAAAACAGAAATAACAAGAAAAAATAACGGTAGCCTCTTTTTCATGATGCAAACAAATTGATGTTTAAAATATGATGATTGCAAAAATAGTATGATGGAACGACACCAGGATCATATTTTTTCGTAAATGGCAAAAAACAACGGAAAAGACTGTGTTTTTTTCTGGTTATCGGGAGAAAAGGTTTCCCTTTCAAGATGATAAAATACCTGGTAATGAATTTCTTTGAAACCGCTGATCTTCATTATATTTTCTATTTCTTCGTGGTCGAATCCAAAATGACCTTTAAAATCGGGCGAGAAATGATGAAAACTTCCATCTTCTTTTTCCAGGTCTCCCACGCAGATCAACCCGCCGGGCAACAATATTTTGTGAAAATACTTCAAAAGTCCTTCAAGGTTTTCAACATGATGAAAGCTCATGAGGGAGTAAATCATTTCTAAAGGATCAAACTGCATATCTTCACTTAACACATCGCCCTGAACGGGTGTCATATTTTTAATGTCCCGCTCATTTATATTCTCCTTAAGCACGTTGATCATCCCTTCTGATTTGTCAACGAGGTAAATATGATCGATATAGTCTTTCAGGAAGAGGCTGACTTGTCCTGTGCCGGATCCAAATTCCATGGCTGTACCTATTTTGGAATGTTTTAGTTTTTTTTGAATGATCTCAAAAGCAAATTTTTCTGCCCGGTCAATTTTTTGGGGATCTTTATCCCATTCTTTTGCTTTGTTGTCAAATTCCATAGTTGGCTGATTTTGTTGATGATTGGAGGAAAATATCCTTAAAAATTCAGCTTGGTTTCAGCATATCAAGATTGCCTACCATCTCCAGTCCTGCATTTTTTCCTGTACCTTCAAAAAGTACTTCCCCATCAAGCATTATCACTTTGATATTGATTTCGGCATCAATACTTTCATGAATGACCCGGTCCATTTTGCCCAGCACCGGTGCTTTTAAGGGGCCGTTGCTGTTATTTTCTCCTTCAAGTAATATCCTGTGTTTTTTTCCTTGTATTTCTATCTTTATGTTGTTTTTTTCGTTTTCCAGTTTTGTCAGGCGGGCGCCGGTGTAGGTGGCAAAGGTGATGACTTTATTGTCGTTGAGGAAAAATCCAAGAAATCCGGTAAATGTTTTCCCTATCCAGGGTATGCGAGCCACAGAGAGCATAAAGGAAGTATTGGGCACGTTGAAATGATTGGTTTGCATCCAGACCCATGCCGAAGGCATCGATGATCCCCAATCTTTTTCTATGTATCCGCTACCGTCATAAAAGTTCAAATTTGTACCATTGTGTTGCAAACTGCCCATGATCAAATGGTGAAGACTTACCACACCATGATAGCACTCCATGAACGGTGCATAACGGTACCAGCCCATAATGCCCGGTCTTTGAATTGTTGCCGGATAGCCTATACTACTTTCAAAATCGATCTTACCTTTGAATGTTTGACCGTTTTGATCAATATCAAGGCAAAGTCCTTTTTCTGAAAAAGAGTTTTTATCAATTTTAATGGAAAAACAAGTGGAGGAAAAAGAGAACGATTCGGTCGGATAACGGAAATACCAGGTATCTCCGGTTTTACCATTGATGGCTTGTACAAAGGCATGAGCATCTTCACCAACCAGAGAAACGCCGGGTATAAATGACCAACAGTGTTTTCCACTGGCACTTACATTTTTAAAATACCATCCTTCAAAATAGTTTTTCTTCTTGCGGTTTCCCTGAAACCAATGCGGTTTCCATATTTTGCGGAAATTGTAACCAGGACTTTTCAGGGAAGTACCTTCACCCATGAGAGCGTAAAAATTTTCTTTTTCGGCAGAAGTATTTGAATCAGGCATGGTATTCATTTTTGGTTTATAATGGCATTGTCCTGTTTTGTATAAAATGAGGAATTGAGAATTTAGTCTGTACCATGCTGTTTTTTTATAATTCTGTGAAGATCTTCGCCCCTGTATTTCTCATCAATCTGCTTTCAGGCAAACATTTCCCTAACTTTCAGAAGAGCCTCTGTTAACTGATCAATTTCTTCATAAGTGTTGTAGATCGCCAGCGAAACCCTGACCGTTCCAGGTATATTATACCAATCCATAAGCGGTTGGGCGCATAAATGTCCTGTCCTTACAGCAATACCCAATTTATCCAGTATTGTACCTGTGTCGTAGGGATGAATATCGTTAAACAGGAATGAAACTACTGAAGTTTTTTCACTGGCGGTACCTATGAATCTGATATTTTCAAGAGAAGAGAGTTTTTCCACGGTGTAGTCGTGCAGTTTTTTTTCATAAGCACCAATTTCGTCATATCTCAGGTAAGAAACAAACCTGATGGCCGCCTCCAATCCAAGCACATCACCAACATTCGGGGTACCAGCCTCAAATTTGAAAGGGAGATCGTTGTAGGTTGTTTTTTCGAAACTTACCTCTTTGATCATTTCACCACCACCCATGTATGGTGGTATTTTGTTGAGCCATTCTTCCTTACCGTACAAAACGCCAACGCCCATGGGACCGTAAAGTTTGTGGCCGGAAAAACAATAAAAATCACAACCGATGTCCTGCACATCCACTTTCATATGCGAGAGTGCCTGTGCACCATCGAGGAGCACCGGGATATCCTTGTCGTGTGCCAGTTGTGTGATCTCTTTTACAGGATTGATTGTACCCATTGCATTGCTAACATGCATGATCGCCACAATTTTTGTTTTCTCATTGAGCATGGCCGCGTATTCGTCCATTTTCAATTCACCTTTTTCATTGATGGGTACTATTTTCAGTGTTGCACCGTAAGTTTCGCATGCCATTTGCCAGGGTACAATATTGGAGTGATGTTCCATGGCCGAAATGATCACTTCATCACCTTTTTTTAAGTATTCTTTGCCAAAGGAGCTGGCTATAAGGTTAATGGATTCGGTTGTTCCTTTTGTGAAAATTATCTCATGATCGTAGCGGGCGTTCAGAAACATTTGAACTGTTTTTCTTGCATCTTCGTAAAGTTCTGTAGCCTGTCTGCTCAGAAAATGTGCCCCCCGGTGTATGTTACTGTTTTCGTTTCCATAATAGTACAATAGCCTTTCAATGACCGCTTTGGGTTTTTGTGTTGTAGCAGCATTGTCAAAATAAATAAGAGGTCGTTTATTCACTTCCTGCCGTAGTGCAGGGAATTCGCGACGTAGTTGCTGTAGGTTAAAAGGCATATGGTATAAAAGGTTGTGTGAATAAAGTTTAGATTTTACTCATATCTATATTGAAAACAGCAGGTTCTTTGCTGTTGCAATGCAGTACGCATTGATCACAGATGGATAGATCACCTTTAAGTCTTTTATCCACGAGATGATCAATTCTTTCGCGGAGAGGTTCAATGCTGATGCGGTTTACAACTTCAGCAGCATAGGCATACATAAGGAGTTGACGTGCCGCGCGTTTGTCTAATCCGCGTGAGCGAAGATAAAACAAGGCTTCCTGATCGAGTTGGCCTACCGTGGCACCATGGCTGCACTTTACGTCATCGGCATAAATTTCCAGTTGTGGTTGAGCATTGGCACGTGCATCGTCTGAGAGCAGCAGGTTTTTATTATTCTGATAAGCCAACGTTTTTTGTGCATCTTTTCTGACCATGATCTTTCCATTGAAAACGGCAGTTGCTTCATCGTCAAGTATTCCTTTAAAAAGCTGCTCGCTTATGCAATGGGGAGAGGCATGATCTACCTGCAGTTGATTGTCGATATGCTGGTTTCCATCAACAAGATACAATCCGTTGAGTGTTGCATTTGCTTGCTGTTCTTCAAGGACAACATTTACAAGATTTTTTGTAAACCCTCCATTGAGCGTAAGGGAGGTATGATTGAGACGACTTTTGAATTTCTGACTGAAATAAGAGTGGCTCATCACACCCGAATTTGGTCCTTTGTTTTGCACCTTATAAAACTCCATTTCAGCCCCGGTATCCAGGAATGCTTCTGAAATGCTGTTGGTAAAACTTACATTGTTGGTAAGCGAATGATCGCAATGTACCAAAGTGAGTTTACTGCTTTTTTCCTGAATGATCAGATGCCTGGGATGTGTGAGAATAGGTTTCTCGCTGTTTACGATATTTATGAGTTGAATGGGTTTTTCCACCTTTACACCCTCGGGAATGTAAATGAACAACCCGTCCTGAAAAAAGGCCGTATTCAGGGCAGAGAAGCCCGGTTTTGTAATGTCTGCAATACTTCCGAGATGTTTAAGTACCAAATCGGGATATACCTCTATGGCTTTGGATAGGCTACCTATAACGGTGCCATCTTTCAGCGATGTTAGTGGGGCATTTTTGTATACAAACCATCCATTGAGCAGTGTAACGCTAAAAGTATCCAGATCGTAAACGTCACAAGTAAAAATGCTGTCAATATCAAAGGGTCGGCTTTGGTTGGTGAAGTCAAAATGGTAAGGAACTTCAAAAAGCGGTTCAACGTTTGTAAACCGCCAGTTTTCTGTAGTCAGTTCCGGAAAACCAATTGCACCCACCTGTTGTATGGCCTTTTCTTTTAGTTGTATGATCTTTTCAGGATGATTGGCCGTGATCTGATGCCGGTAATCCTTAAAAAGATTGACCATTGTTTGTTCGGGAGATAAATTTTCTGTCAAGCTTTCTTGCATAGTATTCATATTTTTTCAAATGCGTTCATCCATTTGCGGGATAAAAAAACAGGGAGCAAAATCAGACTCTTGTTATACGATGTGATCTTTTTCAGGGGGTTTTGGAGCAAAGATGCGTTTGTTATCAAACCTCTTCACGGACACCTGTTTCTTTTTTGATCCATTCATATCCTTTTTCTTCCAGTTCGAAAGCCAGTTCTTTTCCGCCGCTTTTCACAATGCGTCCGTCGAACATTACATGCACGAAATCGGGGATGATATATTGCAGCAATCTTTGATAGTGTGTGATAATGATGGTGGAATTTTCGGGGTTTCTGAGTTTGTTTACTCCATTGGCAACCACTTTAAGGGCATCGATATCGAGTCCGGAGTCGGTTTCATCCAGGATGGCCAGTTTGGGTTCGAGCATTGCCATCTGAAAGATCTCATTTTTCTTTTTTTCGCCTCCTGAGAATCCTTCGTTAACAGCTCTGTTGGTTAGTTTAGAATGAATATCCACCAGTTTTTTTCTTTTTTCCATAAGTTTCAGGAATTCTGCTCCACTGAGGGGTTCCAGTCCATGGTATTTTCTTTTTTCGTTGATGGCAGTGCGAAGAAAAAGTGCCATGCTTACCCCCGGAATTTCCACAGGATATTGAAATCCAAGGAAAACCCCTTCTCTTGCTCTTATTTCCGGGTCCATCTCCAGCAGATCCTGCCCCATAAAGGAGATCTCACCAGCATCAACATCAAACATATCTCGTCCTGCAATTACTGAAGCCAATGTGCTTTTGCCCGTACCATTGGGGCCCATAATGGCATGTACCTGTCCTGTTTTTACTTCGAGGTTTAAATGGTTAAGAATAGTTTTTCCTTGTATGGAAACTTTGAGATCTTTGATAGTTAGCATTCCTAATCTTCTTTAGTGTTGTTAACAATATTTTTGATGGTTTCAATGTTGTTGGAGTATTTATGAAAAAAATACTTCGTAAACTCTTTGAAAGCCTCTTCGTTGAATTCTGCTGAGTCTTCTGCCAGCAAAATCACCCTTACCTCTTTTCCATTCATATTTTGCATGTCTGCGAAAAAGGTTTCGGGAATCAGTATTTTGTTGTTTTCAATGGTGGATTTAAAAGCGTAGGTCTTCATGTGTTTGTTTTATTAATGAAAAACGATTAAAAAAAGGGGAACATATGTAATAATATGAAAGCCTTATCCTACACTGCCTTCCAGACTTATAGAAAGCAGTTTTTGTGCTTCTACTGCAAATTCCATGGGCAGTTTGCTGAGCACCTCTTTGGCATAACCATTCACGATCAGCCCGATAGCTGCTTCCATATCTAGTCCTCTTTGCAAGCAATAAAAAAGCTGATCTTCCGATATCTTACTTGTGGTCGCTTCGTGTTCCACAACTGTAGACATATTTCCTACCTCTACATAAGGGAAGGTATGCGCGCCACATTTGTCGCCCAACAGAAGAGAATCACACTGTGAGAAATTTCGTGCATTTTCGGCATTGGAGGTTGCTTTCACTAGCCCCCGATAACTATTGTTACTGAAACCTGCCGAAATACCTTTGGAGATAATGGTGCTTTTGGTGTTTTTTCCCAGGTGTACCATTTTGGTTCCGGTATCGGCCTGTTGTCTGTTATTGGTAACGGCTACAGAGTAAAATTCGCCCACCGAATTATTCCCCAGCAAAACCACACTGGGATATTTCCATGTGATAGCAGATCCTGTTTCTACCTGTGTCCATGATATTTTGGAATTATCGCCCTGGCAAAGTCCTCGCTTTGTTACAAAATTGTAAACCCCTCCCCGTCCATTTTTATCGCCCGGGTACCAGTTCTGAACGGTGGAGTATTTCACCTCAGCATCTTTGTTGGCAATGATCTCAACAATGGCGGCATGCAGTTGATTTTCATCGCGCATAGGTGCTGTGCAACCTTCCATATAACTTACATAACTTCCTTCTTCAGCCACAATGAGGGTTCTTTCAAATTGCCCTGTATTGGCCGCGTTGATACGGAAATACGTGGATAGTTCGAGCGGTGATTTTACCCCCTTGGGAATGTAGCAAAAAGAACCATCGCTGAAAACGGCCGAATTGAGTGCCGCAAAGTAGTTGTCTGTATAAGGTACAACACTGCCAATATGTTTTTTGACCAATTCAGGATGCTTTTGTACAGCTTCCGAAAAAGAGCAAAAGATGATTCCTTTTTCTTCCAGGGTTTCTTTAAAGGTAGTTCCTACCGAAACACTATCCATGACTGCATCAACGGCGACCCCGGCCAGGCGTTTTTGCTCCTCAAGGGGTATACCAAGTTTATCAAAAGTTTCAAGCAACTGCGGATCTACCTCATCAAGGCTATCATAACTGGGTGCTTTTTTGGGTGCTGAATAGTATATGATGTCCTGATAGTTGATCTCAGGATAGTTGACATGGGCCCATTTGGGTTCCTCCAGTGTTTTCCAGTGGCGAAAGGCACGCAACCGGAATTCAAGCATAAATTCCGGTTCTTTCTTTTTGGCTGAAATGAATCGTATGGTATCCTCAGTAAGTCCTTTCGGTGCCTGATCCATCTCAATATCAGTATAAAAACCATACTTATATTCGGTATTGGTCAGTTCGTCAAGGTATTCATTATTTTTATCTTCTGCCATAAACGATGTATCTTTTTGTTCTTAGGTATAGTCAACAACAACTTTTTTCAAATTATGTTGAAAATGACACAAAGGTATCTTGGTTGGTTAATCTTATTTAGATTAAATATAAATTGCAGTGCAAATATACGAAAGACTTCATACTAAATCAAAAGATAAAACAAGTTTACAGATGTGATTTGAAATCGGTTGCAGAATGTTTCTTCAATGTCTGCAATGAATGGCATCCTGTTACCATGGAATTGCTTTCCACAGACCTGCTAACGACATCCAGTAGTTTTCTGTTCGTTATACGCAGGAATAATGCCCGACCAGTGTTGTTTTGAGGCATAAAAGAGTCTACTCTAAAAGTATGTTGTCCACAAATTACACGAATAGACACTAACTATAATTCCTGATATTCAGATAGATAAAAACATGGTAATTGCACGAATTTCTCTGAAAACGGGTTTTTGAAGTGGACTCATAAAACATTTGCGGGAAAGCATGAAATATCAAAAACCAATCATGAGCATTGAGGGTTTTGACGATAAGTTATGAACGGATCACTTGCCTGGCATACAAAGCGTCCTCTTCCGGTTTTTGATGGAAGGGGTTATTCTTTATAATTGGAAAATTGCGAAGTAGTGGTAAAGTTATATTGGGGGTATTCATAAACCGAATGTCTGTTTTCGGTTTCACTGATACTGTATCCCCATATAGAAGCATAATCGTATTTATCCTCACCCATATTTTTAAGTTGATCCAGATAGGATGCAATAGATTTTGACTCAATGATCACGAATTTACCCAGCTTATCGATCACCGGACTATGACTCCGTGTATGATCATGGTCGAATTCAAGAATTCTGCGGCCATCTTTGGTGATACCGATCACCCGGTAAGTCATGCTTTTTCCTACACCAGGCAGGTTGAGCACATTACGGTCGGTAGAGAGGAAAGGGATATCAACTTTTTCCCGCAATTGATTGATCTGTTCAACCATGTTTTCCGCATTGTCAGGAAAAGCTCTGATGTTGTTCACAAATTTTTCGGGCACTTCCCCCAGTATTTTTTCTTCGAATTGCTCCTGCGCCGCCCTGGCATTGGTTGCAAATTTGGAACTATTTTCCATATATCCTTTTACAGAAAAAGTATAATAAGGCAAAACCCCTATGTCATTCAATACTTTTCTGAGTTTGGCTGTATGTCCACGTCGTGAGGCAGGGGATGTAAACACGAGTTGATTGACGATCATCCAACCGGCACTGATAAGTTTTTGGATGCCTTCTTTTGATTCCGGCGTAACCTCCATGGGGCTTTGAAAATGTGTTTGAATAACAAACTGGCGGATGCCTGCCCGCGATGCTTTTTCCTTAAATTCTGCCAGAATTTTTACCAATGAAGGGGTGATTCTTTGCGGCAGGTAAACAGGAAGCCGGGTACCCAGTCTCACCCTTAAGATCTCGGCATATTTTTCATTTGCTTTTCTGCCTTTGTTAGATTCTATCTTTTTCTGCGCCATTTCATACACAGCATTGAGAATTTTTTTGAGCGAAGCATCAGAGCTCATAAGAGCATCGCCACCCGTAATAAGGATATCGCGCAATTGGGTATCTTCTTCCCAATACTTCATGATCTTTTTTAATTTGTCGTCCCACGATTCTCTGGGTTGAAGTTTTTCAAGATCGAAATTAAGGTTTCCTCTTTGAAAATCGTACATTCTTTGGCAGGAGGCACAAAGCCCTGCGCAAGCTCTTCCCACGGTATCAGGTATCAGAATAGCTACTTCAGGGTAGCGTCGGTGCACATTATTGTGGGTTGGAAGAATCCATCCTGCAGCATTGGGTTTTCCCGATTCAACAATATCCTCTTTTTCCCATGCTACGATATGCCCGAATTCATCTACCAATTGGCTGCTGTAAATCACATAATAGCGAATGGCCAGATCTGCACCTTGCGCAAAATCGGGTGCATTTACATTTAGCAGCGATAAATAATAAGGGTTTACAAAGAAAGGAATACCGCTTTTTTGTGCCTTGTAGAGCACTTGCATGGTATCATCCTCCAGCGAATTGTCGAGCAACTCATTAAGAAGATCGGGGTTTCTCACGGCAAAGCGAAGGTGAAAAGTATGTTCATTCCACCACTCATGAACCATCTCCGTTTTTTTCCGGTAGCTGATACCCGGTTCAAAAAAGTATTTTTTGCTTTTAATTTCCCTGTTGTCAATCTTTTGCACCAATGTATCAATGATACGACGTTTGTTTTTCTCTCTGATCTCAATGATCCCTTTGTCCAGTCCGCTGGGATGATGATTCATCCATTTTCTGATTTTTTCCTTTGAAGGCAGAGTTCGTTTTTCGAAGCCGGTAAACTGTCGGAAAAGATGAATCATGTCAAGCACAAAATTGCACTGAGCGCCCCCTGTATTTTCTTTCACGGCTTTGTATAAAAGAACAAAAGGTTCCGACACGATTTTTCTGCCCCTGAGATTGAGGTCTTCAAATTCACGTCCGGAGTTGCTGATGTAGTCAAGAATCCTGATAGCAGCATAATCTTTCCATTCCAGTTGTTTCAGGTTTTCAAACCCATGAATTTTACCTTCATAAAAATCTCTGGAAAGGGGATTCTTTTGGAGATATTCAAATAACCAGTCTTCAATGAGGTTCTGAAAATGGGTAGCACTTTTGCTTTTGTCAAGCAGTGTTTTCAGATGAGGATTTTCATCGAAGAGTTGATGAATAAGCTCTTTGGTGGTTTCTGATATGTCCAGATTTATGGCTGACTGTAATAGTTTTTCCTGCTGTGAAATAATCATAAGTTCTTGTGTTTTGATAATAATTGATTTTTAAAAGATGAACAAGATCCTTCAATATACGAAAGCTATAGTGATTTACAGGTTGTTCTGCTGGAAGAATAGTTTCTCATTCCGGTTTACCCGGAGATGGCTCTCGAACAAAAAAGAACAACCTTGAATTTCCTGATATAGGAAATTTTGCTTTGTTTTGGATGGATTGACAACTTTAAAAACAACTGAAAGAATTTTTCACCCCCAAAATTCTGAAAAGGAATACAAATATACAAATTTCAGGGGTGATTTAAAAGCCGGGTGGACAAAAACTGTTCCAGGCATAGGTTTATGATGCCTTTATGCATCCGTTTTTACGGTTGTCATAAAAAAGGGTCAGACTATCTTAAAAAGAAATGAATTTGCGTGGCACTACCGGAATTTATGTGCGAATTTTTTTCTCAACATTTCAAAAAATGGTTTCAGCGTGTGGCGGGTTTCGGCATCAATCAACCAAACACTGATGGCAAAAAAGGCGAGAAAAAATGCACTGATAACCCAGTTAACAGGGCGGTAAAAAATGGGTATTTGACTATGAACAAAGTAAAGAGCCAATGCTGACAATATCAGGAGGAATATTTTTTTGATGTTGTAAGGCACCGGGAAATGTTTTCTTCCCCAGTACCAGGAAATGACCACCATGCTAAAATAGCAAAACAGATGGGCCCATGCGGAGGCATGATAACCCATTACCGGGATTAACCATACATTGATAAGTATGGTAATGGTGGCTCCCATAATGGCAATTATCGCACCGTAGTGGGTTTGACCGGTAAGTTTATACCAGATAGAAAGGTTGAAATAAATACCCAGGAAAATATGTGCCATCAGCAAGATGGGGACAACATCCAGACCCTCCCTGAAATTTTTACCAATGAAATATTGTATGATATCCATGTACATCATGATTCCCATGAAAATAAACAAACAGGTGATGACAAATACATTCATTACACGGGCGTAAATTTCTCGGGATTGAGAGTTTTTGTATTCAGCAAAAAAGAAGGGTTCCGCTGCAAAGCGAAAGGCCTGAATAAAAAGAATCATCAATACCGATACCCGGTAAGAGGCTCCGTAAATACCGAGATGCGACATGGCAATTTCTTCCGGGAGCAGGTATTTGAGCAGTATCTTGTCAAGGGCTTCATTGATGATGCCTGCCAACCCTGCAATTAACAGGGGAAGGGCATATAGGATCATTTTCCTCCATAATTCAGGCGAAAAATGTATTTTTTGTCGTAACGTAACCGGGATCAAAAGGGCGGATGTAAAAGAACTTGCCACCAAATTGGCAATAAAAACGTATCCCACACCCGTTTCGGGGTTGTAAAAAGATTTGACAAAGGGAGTAAGCACGGCGTAATCTGCTTCCAGTAAAAACGGACAGGCAATGACAAAAAACAGCACCAGTGTTATATTAATACCAATACCCGCGAGTTTGATGACCGCAAAAAATACCGGACGGTTTTCGGCACGCAACCGGGCAAAGGGGATGGCAGAGAAAGCATCCAGTCCGATAATTAAAGCAAACCACCATATATATTCAGGGTGGTCCGGGTAGCGCATCCATTCAGAGATATCCTGCCTGAAGGTGATGGTGAACAACAAAAATGCTGCGCTGAAAAGCAATACGGAGAGAAGCGCTGTACTGAAAATTGTTTCCCTTCGTTTTTCATCTTGCTGGGCAAAGCGGAAAAATGCTGTTTCCATACCATGGGTCAAAATCACGATTAAAATGGCTACGTAGGAATACATCTCTGCAATAACACCAAACTCATGGGTGAGAAAGTAATTGGTGTAAACCGGAACAAGCAGGTAGTTGAGCAGGCGCCCTACAATGCTGCTTAACCCGTAAATGGCGGTTTGACCTGCCAGCCTTTTAATGGAGTTTGTCATGGTTTTCTCAATTACTGCAAAGGTGCAAAATAATTTTGAATGTTTGAAACCATTCGTCCTCTTGTAATTCCTTGCAATGAAAGATAAAATTTGTTCGTCATATCTGTTTTTTTAAAAAACCATGCATGTTTATAAATCAAAAATCAGCAATAGCAAAAACCAACAAACCCGGATATCAAATGATGAACAGATGAACCGGGCATGACAAACATTTTTAACACACACGCGCATGATTATCATTCTCAGGATGGTAAAGCATGCAGTCAGTCTGCTGGCGAGCTCTCTCGTTGAAAAAACGAGAACCGAATTAATCAAATTATAAACAGATGAAAGATGACGCACGATGTAAACTTTTCAAATTG
>CAYMLS010000037.1:0-13481 GCA_964390665.1 uncultured Bacteroidales bacterium
GGTTTCTGACAAAATGGTTTCCCCGTCGAGAAGTACCTCCAGACTGGGTGTGCCTGCCAGGTGCTCTACATCCACAAGCAAAGGCTGAACCTGGTTATTCTCTGAATGCATTTCATACTCAGCAGCTTTTACACCCCGAATATGAATGTCATCCACTTCGGTGAGTTTTGCTCTGGCTGGTCCTTCCAGGCGAATGTGATCAAAGAGCAGCCACGATCCCTGCAGGGTTGTAAAGTTGATTTCGTTCCCTCCTTCCAGAATGCGTTCACGGGAAACCGGAATCTCGATAAGGAAACCATCAGCATCCTTTTTCATGGCTTCTGCAATATCGCTTTGGCTACCAGGGGGTAGTTGAAATTTTGAGGGTTTTCCGTTCACGGTAACTTTGAAGACCGGTGGATCATCCCTATCATTTTCGGCTAAAACAATAATCAGTTTCCAGTCGCCCTTTCGGGGAAGTTTATCGATACCGAAAAGAATGTTCAGTGTGTGCGAGCGCCAGCCGGCCGTACCCCATGTTCCACCCCATTGGTCAGAAGGTCCCGGCAAAACATAAGGCCAGTCTTGTTTTGTATCAGAATACCCTATCAGGAAATATTTATCTTCCCATCCAAAATCATGATCCAGAAACTCCTCATAGTTATCCGGAGCAAGCGCAAACTCCATGGCACTGTTATCAGCATCTCCAATTTGCCAGACAATCTGCCTTGAATCGGAACACCCTGCAAGGAACAAAACAAAACTCAAAAATGAAGTTAAAAAACAAATACGCATAATTGACAATTAATTTGTTATTTCACAAAGGCTTTTATTACCATAATTTCTTCATCCGATTCGTTTATGATTTTATACGAATTGGCAGCGGCGGGCACCACAAAGGTTTCGGCGTAGTTAAACTGTTGTGCTTTGCCGTTTTTCGTTATCACAGCGATCCTTTTCCCTTTCACAAGACTCAACACATGGCATTTATTTTCAGTTTTAATTTCCATTTCTGTATGCAGGTGAATCCGGTGCACATCGTAAAAATGATTTTCGTGAGTAGGGAGATGAAAAAGTTGCCAGTCTTGCCCAGAATCTATCAAAACTGGTTTTGCCACCAGCTTTTGGGTTACATAATCTCCTTTCCTTTGGAAACATAAATTCTCCTTCCCTCGCTGTATATTCAACGGACGCGGTTCACCGTCCAGATCAGGACGCAGCCAGTCGTACAACTTAAAGGTGAAGATGTAAGGCGTGGAGCTGATTTCGAGTACCAGGTTGTTGATGCCTGAGCCATGGATGGTGCCCGGAGGAATCAGGAATAAATCGTGTTTTTTCGCAGGAAGCTTCTGTACAAATTTTTCAATGTCTACTGGTGTTTTGCTTTCGAGACTTTGGGTAATTGTTTTTTCAAACTCCTCCGGATCAATATTCTCCTGGAAACCGAGATAGACACTGGCATTATCTTTTGAATCGAGAATATAATAGGTTTCCTCCTGGGTGAAATCTTCGTTGAAGTGTTTTTTGGTGTATTCTTTTAGCGGATGACACTGTATTGAAAGGTTTCCACCGTCGAAGGTATCTAAAAAGTCGAAACGGATTGGAAATTCTGTACCGAACCGTAAAAAGGCTTCGCCCAGAACCGCTTCAGCATCCTGAAACATGAGTAAATCAAAGGAAACTTCTAACAGGTTGTCTGAACTCCTGAACAACAACCCGTTTTCAGGTACAATCAACTCAAACGACCAGGCATAGTTGGGTACATCTTTGTTCAATCCTTCAATGTTTTGAAGCATCCAGTTTCCACCCCAGGCACCGGATTCAAACCACGGGCGTACCCGAAAAACATTTTGGCTAAGAGATTTCAGACCGTGTCTTAAATCAACACCTTTTGCCCAGGTAATTTCTGCTGGCCGCTGGCCATCAACCATAATATCAATGTTGGGAAGAACCTGTTTTTTGTGTCGGTTTAAAACAGGCCAATCCACAAAATAGCAGCGCTTATACATCCGCTTGATATCATCCGGTTTGGAAGCACCCAGGTTGGTTATTGCCTTTCCCCTCGCCCGGTATTGCATCTCGTTTTTGGGTAAATCAATGTACATCAATAACCCTTCGATACCGGATAACTTTGCACCCACTCCATAGATAACATTCAAATCAGCAGTTTCATCCAGAATCAGTGATTTCAATTTTTCCGGACGGAAAAAATCGATCAGGTTCAGTGTACTGCGTGTACCAAACAACGGATCGTTTCCTCCCAGAAAAGGTGCAATCATTTCATCAATTTCTGCTTCGGGTTTCAAAGCAGCGGAGGTATCGATCCAATGAACTTTTAATTTTATCCGGTCGAAATATTCCTGCATATTTTTTCGGAAATCATCGAAAAACACTCCGATGAAACCATCTATAAGAACAGTATGATGCTGCATCAACAGATTGGTCAGACTTTCAAATCCTTTGTCTATTTTCCCGTCTTTTAACACATGTGCCGGGTAAATATCATATTTACCATTTTCAATTTTTGGTTTGATTGCAGGTATTAAAAACTGGCTGGTATTCCTCCAATTGTCTTTCATCTGTTTATAATTTTTATTAAATAGGTCCCCGTTCTTTTCTTACGGGGGAGCTCGCTAAAACTCTGACTACATGTTTCACATGCCGCGATTTATAATCATGTACATGTGTGTCAAAATTTTTGTCATGCTCGGTTCATCATTCCTTTGTTTCGTTTGCGTATTCTTCAAAAAGTTGAATGGCTTTCCATAACACACCTGCCGATCCGCGGAATGTACCCGAGCCTTTGGGTTCATTATTCACCGTGTACCATTCAAAAAAACCATCATTGTCTTTTACCCGCTTCACCATAGGTTGCATGTGTTCGTAGGCTTCTTCGGGAAACCCGCTTTTGATGAGTTCCTGGATCATCCGGCCTCCAAACCAGGTCCAGTCGCCTCCATTTTGATATCCGTAAGGATACATCCCTTTATTTTTGAAAAACCCATCGGGATAGGGAGGATACATGGTCAGCCCGATAGAGCCTGCACCGGCAGCCTTTACATTTTCAGCCATCTTTTCGATGGCAGTTTTCACTTCATCCTTCGAAAGCAGTCCTGCCTCAATGGCCACTGCTGTTCCACCGTGGTAATAAATTTCATTTTCGTCAAAATCGTCCGGAAACGGCGAGCCGTCGAGATAAATATGCGGAATGAATTTCTGGTTGGTTTCATCCCACAGGAATTTACGGCTGTTATCGAAGATCTGCTGATGAACCGGCTGCCATTTCTCTTTTAGATTAGGTAGCAGTTCCATCAGGTTTTCAAGGGCAATCAGGAACATAGCATTGTCGTAAATATCAAGGGCATAGTGCGTGTCTTCGGTAAGATAAACGCCCCATTCGTGCTCTGGCTGCACATCGCCCCAATCTGCTGTAGTAGCACCCCACAGCAAACCATACTGATCGTTGTAGCGATGGTTCATCAGAAAATCCATAGACCATTCCAAACGCGCTGCAACGGTTTTTTCGTCCACTACTTCATTCAAAATGGAAGCATCTCCCGTGGCGCGCACGTATTTGTAAACCGCTTGCACCAGCGACGACTCCTGATCGGTCTCCACCGTGTTTTTATGGCCGGCATAGCGTGGTTCCAGTTCCGAATAAATGTAATCGTAATCGTCGTCAGCTTTGTCGACCGGAATAAAACCGTCGATAATATTGCCGTCGTTGCCCTGCATTCTGAAAAAGACCAGCAGGTTTTCTTTCAGCACATCCGTTTCAAATACTTCGGCAGAAAGTTCGATGAACGTGTTATAATCCCGAATCCACACTTCGCCATATCCATCGCCGGCATTAAAACCGGTTTTGACAACTTCCAGTGCTTTTTCATTTACAAACGCAAAGTATTCGTTCGACTGAGTTTCTTTTGCGAGATTCTCATTTTGAGAGGATTGTGATGTGCATGCCAGCATTCCGGCAGCCATGGCAATAATAAACAGTTTCTTCATAGTATTTATATTTTCTTTAGTGAATAAATGGATACAAACAATAAGTAGATGGCACATGCCACAAGCACGTGCATGCCGGCAGTGATGCTGAAAAGGTCAGAAATTCCACCTATAACAGGGGGAATGATCGCCCCGCCGGAAACAGCCATGATCATTAACCCGGAGATCTCGTTGGCACGCAAAACGTATTTCCCGGCTGTGATAGAAAATATCAGGGGGAAAATATTGGAGGCAGCCATGCCAATAAGGAAAATGCTTGTAAGTGCCATACCTATGCCCGGAGCAAAAATGAAGGCCAGCAGGGTGGCAATGGTAGCCATAGACGAAAACAGTAAAAAACGTTGTGAATTTAGCCGTGTAAGCAACAGTGCCCCCATAAAGGTTCCCAGCATCTTACCAAAAAAGTAAAGGCTTCGCCCCTGCTTGGCGGGCTCGGCATCCATTCCCGGTTTATCCATCAGAAACTGCCCCGATGTGGAATTTACCCCCACATCAATACCCACCACGAAGAAAATACCCAGCACCATAAGCAGTATGTATAGAGAAGAAAGAAGTTTTATGGCCGAACCCATGGTAGCTTTTTCTCCTTCCGATACAGTTTCGTTGACTGTTGTAAAATGGAGCCATAAAACGGTAAGCAGCGAAAACACGCCAAACACGAGAAATACGATTTTCCAGTTGCCAAAGGTAAGGGCAAAGTAAGATGCCAGAAATGGGGCCACCATAGACCCAATGGATTTTATAAACTGAGAGAAACTGAGGAAACTGGCGCTGCGGTTGCCCGGCACCACATCGATCAACAGGGGATTGGCAGAAACCTGTATGATGGTGTTGCCCACCCCCAGCAATACAAAACCTGCCAGCAAAAGCGGGAAGGAATAAAAGAAAAACGGCAGTAGCAATCCCAACGCCGTTACGCTCATGCCAATATTAACCATGTTCCTTTTCCCGATTCTGTCCTGCAACAGACCTATGGGAAGCGAAAGCAGGAAAAACCAGATAAATACCGCCATGGGGATAAGTTGTGCCAGGGTATTGCTGATCTGGAAATCGGCTTTGGCATTGTCAACGCCAATGCCCACAAGGTCGGCAAAACTCATGACAAAAAAGGAGAACATGACAGGGATGATGCTCAGTGCGGAAATTTTGCGTGCATTCATAGGTAGGGTTCAGGTTAAGGTTATTGAGATAAAAGTGAGTGATAAAATTGATCTTCGCAAAGCATGGCGCTGCCAATAAGCGATGCGTCTTCGCCCTTTTCTGAGATGATGACGGGGATTGGACTGCCGGCATCTGTCAGCGTCTGCCCCAGTTCCCTCCCGAAAAGCGGGTAAGCTTCGGAAATATTACCGCCGGTTACCAGGCAATTGGCACCGTATTCCCTGAGCCAGGGAGCAAGGAAATTACCCAGTTTGCTGCCAAAAGTTGCAAACAGACCCAATGCCTTTGGGTTGGTGGTTGCAAGTTCGGCCAGTTCTTTCACACCAGACACATCATCGCCTGTAAGTTTATGCCATTCATTCACAAACCAACGGGTAGAAAAATGATCATCGGCAGTAGCACCTTCAAAAGGAATATGATAAAGAAAGCCATCGTCGGGCACGCCCTGCTTTCCTGCAATCGGTTTGTGCTGATCGATGAAGGTAGTGCCGAACCCTGTTCCGAGCGTTATGGCAAGAATCTTTGGATAACGACGGGCGGGTTCACGAAAAGACTCGCCCACAGCGAAGCAGGAGGCATCGTTCAGAAACCGCACGGAAATGCTGTCAGGAATCTTAAGAATATTGCGCAGTTCAGTGCCAATATTGACCCCGTATAAATCTTCAAACTTGTGCAAACCCCTGATGAGAGAAATGCCGTTTTTATAATCGAACGGTCCTGGCATGGCAAATCCAATTCCCATGATATTTTCAAAACTTACCGGGAGAATCGTCTTAAGGATGGCTTCTGCCCAGGTATTGAGAATTCCAGTTCCGGAGGACAAACTATCTACATTCAGGCGGATTCTTTCATTGCCGGCAAATTGCCTGGCTTTGGTATCATAAAGGGCACAGGTAATATGGGTTCCACCAACATCAACCCCAACAGCAAGTTTTTCCATTTTTATCTTCGTATTTCAATGGTGTATGTAAATTTGTCGGCGACATAATATCCGATATTGTGTTCAACGGGGCGACCACCCGGATCGGAAACAAACCGTTCTCTGATCAATACCGGATCGCCTTTGGCAATTCTCAATTCACTTGCTATAGCACTCCCCACCTTACGGGCGGTGATCTCTTCGCGTGAAATAGCCACAGGTGTGCTGTATTTGTTTTCCAGAATATCGTACAGGGGTTGGGAAAAATCTTCGCTGGCAGTAATGCCCGTTCGTGGGTGAAAATAGCTGATAAAATAAACAAAAGGCCCTTCTTCATCGCCCCTGACACGGATTAATTTTACGACCTCTTTACCCTGCGGTATATCGAAAAATCTTGCTGTTGTTTCCCCCACAGACACTTTCGCTGCTTCCACCCTGTAATTGACAAACGCAATTCCCTTTTCATTCATCTCCTGTGTAAATGAGTGCCAACTACTAAGGCGGGTATTCACAATTTTTTGAGCTACTTTGGTCCCTTTGCCCTTGCGGCGGGTAATCAAACCTTCGTACTCCAGTTTATTGGTGGCCTGTCTTACGGTGTTGCGGCTGATCCCCAACTGTTTGGCAAGTTCTGATTCAGGGGGCAGATAGCTGCCATCCACATAAGGTGGTTCCAAAATAAGCTTACGCAACAGCTCTTCCACCTGTGCATGAATGGGTATGTTTCCCGAATGATTAATTTGTAAATTCATATTTGTTCAAATGTTCATACATTTGCAAATATAGGGTTTTATTTTTATGAATTGGAAAAAAATCGGTTTTTAATAACCGGATATTACAAATACAATAAAGAAGTTATAATGGATAGCAGTATTTAGTGCTTGCAAGAAAACGCCAATTGCTGCGTTGGGCTCGCCTTGCACTTGAAGATTTCTTTATCAAACACAGATAAAATCGTGCGTTTTCCTGCTGCCACTTATTAGCGTCCATTCGTATAATTTGTGGACAATATACTTTCAGAGTGGCCTCATCAATAGAAATTTATCCCAAAAAGCAGGTTGAAAAATTTCTGGTAAGGCATTCCATTTGAACGGGTGTTTTTTTATCTTCAGACAAAATAAATGATCCGATTTTCCACTGAAATGACACATAAATCCATCCTTTTTATTTAAGTAAAAACTATATTTGAACGTTCGTTAAAGGAATTGCAAAAGCTTATGGGCGACTATAAAAAAAGCATTTAAAACCTTGAAACAAGAACAACACTCCACGGAAAACAAAAATATCATAAGGATAAGATCTAAAGTATAACTATCGGCACATCCAACAACTAAAACATCGTTAAAGTATTTGCATTTGATCTTGCGGCGTAAAAAAACCAATCACTCTATAACCCTTCTTATAAATCAGTTATTCATTAAAAAAACAAAACAATGAAAAAAACGATTCTATCAATTCTATTTACAATGGGCATTTTTTCCCTTTCCCTATTTGCGCAATGGGAAACACTGCCCGATACGAACATCCCTGATAGTTTTGGGGGCGATGCGCAGTGCATCGCAACAGGAGGCGGCAAAATTTTTGTCGGATTGAAAAATAACGGTGTTTTTATGTCATCAGACAACGGTGAAAACTGGACAGACATCAATACGGGACTGAACCCTGCCAGTGTTTTTGCCATCCTTGTTGAGCAAGACACAGTTTATCTTGCACTAAACCGTACAGGTGTTTTTAAGTCTGCAACGGACAATATCAACTGGATAGAAATCGTCGGTGGAGAGCAATTACCAGATAATAAGAACTATACATCCCTGGCCAAACTCGGCAACACCCTCTTTCTGGGTACAATGGGCGATTTTGTATATTCTACTGATCTCACAACCATCAGTTGGAGTAAATCATCATCCAACCTCCACAAAGATATTTACTGCCTGCTTACCGATACAACCAATAGCAGAGTATTGGCAGGTACAGGAGACAAAAACAATATTTCTGTTTTTGCAGATGGCTCATGGGAAAAATATAACAACCCCATTGATGCCACGGTCAGATCACTGGAAATAGCAAATAACAAACTGCTTGTGGGCGCAAACAATGGATTGTATATCGGCGATTTGTCATCCATATCAGCCGGCAGTTATACAGCGGAACTGCAAACCAATAATATACCTCAGGAAACGATCCTGGGACTGGTTGCCACGGAAGATCAGGTCTTTGCTGCAGTGTTTGGTTATACCGGTGGATCACCGGGTGTTTATGTTGCAACTTCCGGAGATGATTCACAACTGAGTTTTGAGAAAATAATCAATGGTGTTGTTTTACCCCGACCGGTAATAAGGGGTTTGGCCGCAACAGAAAACAATATTTGGGCTGCCATAGAAGGATCAGGACCTTACAATCTCGATGCCGCACAAACAACCTGGACGCTGGAAGCAAATGGAATACCCAAAGAAACAACCATAAACCTGGTGATGGAAAACAATGAGAAACTTTATGCCCTGACCAGCATAGGTGTTTTTGAATCACCTTCTGGTGAAGGGGGAGACTGGGAGGTCTTTGACATGGAAGGATGGGATGTAAGATCATACCTGTTTGCAGAATCAGGAAGCAAATATGCCATTGCCAATGGTGTACTCTTTAAAAATGGTGAAATTGTAGCGTACGATACAGGCGATGATTATCCTTTGGATTCCGAACTGATCGGACTGACCAGTTTGATGGAATACTATGATGAAGAGACACAAGAAAACTACATTTTTGTAGGTTCCTGGGCGGCAGGTTTTGATGGATATGCAGGCATCTACAAAACTTCTGATGATGGCGTTACCTGGAGCCGGTACGGAGAAGTGACCAGCGAGGAAAACACACCTGGTTTTCATGAAAACAACCGCATACTTGCCCATTCATGGGCTGCCGCTTCTGACGGCACCATATTTACACCCGGAAAACACGTGATACAAATATCAGAGGACCTTGGCGATACATTTTTCTGGCGCAAAGGAAATAACAATATGCCCCACTGGGGAACCACGTCTAATGTAGTAACCCGCACCTATAACGGCAAAGAGTATCTGTTCATGGGTATGGAGGATTACTGGTATGTTGGAAGAAGTGAGATCGGGGAAGAAGTAGGTACAGTTTGGGAAAACGCAGACGGTTCATCCTCCGGAAACAAAGCCCCCAAAAGACCCACCCTCACCAATTACTCTGATAACCTGCTTTTTGCCACAGCAAGAACCGGAAATCAAATCATGAAAACAGAAGACAATGGTGATAACTGGTTTGCTTTTGATACCGGAATTGAAAATAAAACAGGACTGCAACCTGTGACTGTGGGCAACGAATACATTTACACCTCTGGTGCCGGAAAGATGATCTACCGCTATGATATGACATCTTCTCCTGCCTGGACCATGGAACCGGCAGTTGAAAATATCGATTATACTTCTGCAGAAATTGTTTTTGGATCTTCACACGCGGGCACTTTCTATTATGTGATATTGGCACAGGGCGCCGATCAACCAACTGTGGAGCAAATCATGGCAGGAAATGATGTGGATGATGAAGCAGCACTTTTTGCCGGATCGAAACCATCAGGTGTGCAGAATACAGACACCGTTTTTCTTTCAGACCTGGATCCCGGAAACGATTACCAACTGTTTGCATTCGTGAAAGGCGAAGTACTGAACAACAGCACATTATCAACAGCAACCTTCTCCACCGATGAAGCAGCAGAAATAACTTTTTCTGTCACTGACGGAACGAATCCTCTGCCCGGCATAACCATCCATTTCAATGACGCATCGCTGTCAACAGATGCATCAGGGTTGGCTGTTTTTGAAAATGTGATCCCTGCCAATGGATTGATCTACTCCATCAATGAAACAGGGTACCTGCCGCTGGAATCCTCCATCGATGTCACCGGATCCGCCACTATAAATGTGGAACTTACCGCGGTTTATAGCGTTACATTTGTCGTTTCCAACAATGTGGGTCTGATGAGTGATGCATTGGTCGAATTTAACAACGAAGAGATCACCACCAGTTTAGATGGCGAAGCCATTTTCAACGATGTTACGCAGGCAGATGATATGCCCTATACCGTTAGCAAAGAAGGTTATCTGGAATCCACCGGAACACTCAGCGTAAATGCCGACATCACCGAGAATGTAACATTGGAAAGAATCCCCGTTTGTGATGTACCCGCAGATCCGGAAACCACAAACATCGAGGGAACCTCTGCCCTGCTTTCCTGGAGTGCTGGTAGTGAGGGTACGATCGATGAATTGGGTTATGATCTCAGATATAAACAAGCAGCAGATTCTGACTGGAGCACAATATTTGTGGAAGACACACAATACCAGCTTGATCAACTAACAGAAGGTACCGAATACGAATGGCAGGTAAATGCAAATTGTACAGAAGGCGATGAAGACTGGTCAAATTCAGTCTGGTCAGAGGTGCAGGTTTTCCGCACTGAATCAACCCTTGACTGCGGGAACGAAACACCGGAAAACCCCGCAACGCTTTTTGTTACCTCCAACAGTGCCCGGTTAAGCTGGGACAATATTTCCGGGGTATCTTACTTTGAGGTTCAGTACAGAATGAAAGGCATTACCACCTGGTCGGCACAAACCAGTGCCAGTTCGGCAGTAACCATCGAATCACTCGAAAGTGAGACAACCTATGAGTGGCAGGTGAGAAGTGTTTGTGAAGGGACACAAACCGAATCTCCCTGGACTGATATGCTGGAATTTACCACATTAGAAGCAGGATCTTCCGGTGGAGGGTCTGCCAGCAACCCCATTGCTTCTTTTTATGGAAAACAGGCCGGTTATCCTACCTGGACCGACAGGATCAACTGGACCAACAGCATAAACATGGCAGAATATGATAACGGAAATAATGATTTTGAGAAGTTTGAAAATGCCCGCGACGAACTATATGAACAGGGTGGTGGAGTGTTATACTATCCTGGAGGAGAGTACGACTTCACAGATGCTCCTGTGGAAAGTGTGAATGGCCGGGGTTTGTTACTTAAAAAAGGGGTGGTGATATTGGGTGATGCCCCGGAAGGCGATGCTGATGCCACCGACGGATCTCTCGAATTAACAACGAAATTCAACTTTAAGTTTATTGAAAAAGGGGGTGGTGAAGTGCCTGCTCCTTTCAATATGATCGGATTGATGCCCGACCAGGAAGAACTCAGGGAAGTTGATGACGTGGGTATTGCCTGGGTACACCTCAATGGCGCCACCGTTTACTGGGGCTTTCAGATGGATATGGGAGATACCTATGGAACGTCAGATGCATGGCTCACCAGCAGGGTAAAAGATAATTGGAAAGCACGGGTACCCGATGGCACCTACATCATGGATATTTTTTGCGGACAGGCAGAGAAATTCCAGAGCCCTTATGAAGGTGCCGGAAAAGGTCGTTTTGTCTTTGGTTGTCAGATGGACAATGCCGTGTGGCTCAATGATGTGTACGACAGAGGATTTGGTGCAACAGGATTCTCTGAGTTCAAGTATGGTGGAAGAATTGCTGTTTATGGTTCACAGGTGTTTATTGCCAACAATGCCATTACCAAATCAGATAAAAACTTCCTGTATGAGCAGCTGACCTCTGAGGGACAAAAAATGATCATTTTCGACTATGCCTTCAACACCGGGATAGATGTGAACAAGAACAATGTAAATGTGGCAGGGAACCGCCTGGCTCCCGAAAGTGGATACTATGAGGAAGGGGTTGTGGTGCAGGACAACTATATCTACAACCACGGATTTAAAACCATGGACGGATCAGGAAACTGGGTGACTGTGAAAAACAACTACGGCGCCCGCGATCTGCTGAGCCCCGGAGAAGACACCTACGGACTGGGCAATGACTGGACACTTACAGGCGATGGGTTTGCCACACACGCCACAATAGGATCCTCAGACGCTTTCCAGAACCGTGCCTACGACATGGCAGGAAAGAACATGTGGATAGACAGCAATTACTACGAAAATGTGGGTACTATATATCCATCCAACGATGGTGAAGGGATTCTTGCACAACGACACGGTGGCACCGACATCATGAGCTGGGCCATTACCAATAACCTCGGTACGGGTGGCTACAGACCCGGATACATCGGCGGATACGATGTCCATAACTTCGGTTGTCTGATATCATGGAATTCAACA
Source organism: uncultured Bacteroidales bacterium (assembly GCA_964390665.1). Classification (GTDB taxonomy): domain Bacteria; phylum Bacteroidota; class Bacteroidia; order Bacteroidales; family UBA7960; genus SKVR01. Next base: position 12,253 of record CAYMLS010000037.1, read on the forward strand.
GAAGGAACCGTGGGGCATATCAAAGCGGCATCCAACAGTCTGATCGATGTTTCTTTTGTTGACAACATCAGCGCAGGTGTTACAACCGATTGTGGGGGCGATTGTGATTATATTACCGACTGCCCCACCGGAGATCTGACACCACCAGCCGACGCTACCGTAACCCTGGATGAGGAAAATTACAGATTTATCATTACCTGGACCGATGCTACCGATCAGGAGATCGGGTACCGCATTGACCGGAGAATAGCTGGAGATGATAACTGGACAACGATTGTATATCGCCCGAGGTATAGTGATGGTCATGAAATGAACGAACAAAAGTGGATCGATTATATGGCACCTGCCGGTGAAATGCTCGAATACAGAGTAGTAGCGGTGAATTGTGATAATTCGGATGAAGGCGCCAGCGAAACCCTCACAGCATGCTTCCCTGTAAAAATGGCCAATCCTGTTTTCTCACCTTCTTCGGGTGAATATACAGAAGCACAGAGTGTGAAAATAACAAGCAATGATGAAGGAGCAGAGATACGCTATACCATCAACGGCGATGATCCTGATGAGACCTCTGAATTGTACAGCGGACCGATTGTGATCGATTCAAACATTACCCTGAAAGCAAGAGCCTATAAGGACTGCAACGAACCCAGTGACATCGTTTCTGCAACATACGCCTTTACCACAGGCATAGAAACGGAATACTGGGAAAACAGTGTAAATCTGTATCCTAACCCGGGTAAAGATGTAGTTTGGATGAGCATAGATAATCAGCTGACAGGCAGCATCCATATTCGCCTTTCCGATTTGCTGGGTCGTACCATCGAAAATTATGTTTTTGATAAACAGACCTCCGGCTTCACCCGTTCTATCGACATCCATTCATTGAATCCGGGAATTTATTACCTGGAGATCAACATGGATCAATACAAGGTGATCAGAAAATTCATCAAGGAATAGACCTTCATGATCAAAAAACCCGGCCATGCCGGGTTTTTTTTTGATTTTCTTTGTCAATTTCAAAAAGGAGATCTGCAATTAGCAGGGAAGAACAAGTATCTGCTTTCAGAAAGGGTGGAATATCAACCGAATTCAACCAAAACAGATCAATACCACATTTCACAGGGAAAGAAAACTTTTAATCCAGATCATATCTTTTACCCCCCAGGACAAACCCTTTTGGGGAAAAATCGATTTCCGGATGCTCTTTTCCTGAAGGTTGCAAACTCATC
>CAYMLS010000037.1:13491-23688 GCA_964390665.1 uncultured Bacteroidales bacterium
AATATCTTTTCTTTACATTCCACATCTATCGCCACACTGTTTTCATAGCATTCTCCCATAAAACATATTCCGGGATTAAAACGATCCGTTTCGCCGCCATACCTGACCTTCGTTGTTGAGGGCCGCGAAAGCGGGTTTTCTGAGAATGTATGTACTTTTAGCGTTGCCCCGCTGGGGGCAGTCAGGATAAAACCATCAGTGGTTTGAGTTAAATCATTGAATTCCGGTGTATTCATTCGCCAGATAGCTTCTCCGTTGAAATCATCTTTCACAACAAAAACCGCTTCTGCCCCACTTTCTCCCGAATAATCGACCCAAAATGAGCGGCGGTGGTTTTCTACCCCCATGCAGTTTCCTGCTCCCCTGGCAAATCCCGATCCATCGGATTCAAACTCAAAGTCCTCCAGCGTACTTACATGATCTGATATACCTTTTAAAGTATCGATATCTGCTCTGGGGAACAAACTGGTCTGTCCGGCAACCTTACCTGTTCGTCCGGCACCAATTGCCCAGATATTGCCCAATCCGGTGATGCGGAACCCCAGGTTATCATGAGAACCATGACCTCTCACTCTCTTGCTCACTGCATTAAAACCTGCAATAATGTCTTTTTCATTTTTAAAATGGTTCCTGAAAATAACAATTCCCATCTCAGGATCATGGTAATGATTCCAACCTGCCGCGGTCGGGTTTTCAGGTTTTACCTGATCATCATACCAGGCAATAAAATGGAAAGCATCCCTGAAGTTATGCGTATACTTTTCAAAGTCAAAAAAGAAGGAGGTCAGCCAATGCATAGTACTATTCTGTTCTTCCGGTAATAATTTAATTGCCATAGGAAGCAAACCTTGCGAACACCTCACATCATCAACAGAGAAATCATTTTGGATACAGGGGATATCCCGGTTTAAAATGGGTACAGCTATCACGGATTTTGCCCGGAAAGCGTTGATCGTGTGAGGAGCATATTCAGACAGAACATAAGGATTTTCTTCCCTGTATTCGTATCTGTTTTGCAGGGCAATGATCGCTGGTGCAATAAAACTCCAGTTGTACCCGAAATAATTCATGCTTTCCCCATTCCATCCATTGGCATGTATATTATAACGAATGTGATCACGCAATCTTTTGGAGTTATCCCATAGAAAAGGCAACGCCGAATTCCGTTCATTCTCAAAATCATCCCATACACTGGCAGCCAGCACCACGCTTGCCCATCGTACCCCCATCCAGTTGCTTTCGGTGTGTGTATTTGCCTGAAAACCCATGGTAGATGAAACAGACACCATCAAATCCCAGATCAACTGATTCACCATTTTTCGCTGGTCATCATTCCAGGCATCATAACAGTAATCATAACTCAAAGACAGACCGCGTAATACGTATGCCTTGTTCAATCCCCGGTAAAGCACATCGGTAAACACATCGGTTTTTGATTCCAGTAAAAGAATATATTTGTAAGATTGCTCTGAATGGTATTTTTCGCCTGTAAGCAGATGTACCATGGCATGCGAAAGGGCCAGATTTTCAAGGTCATAATCACTGGGGGAATCCGGATTACTTTCAAAGGAGTCAACACTGGTTTTCAGACTTTCAAAAGCAGACAGATACGGTTGTCTTTTGATTTTTTCGCGCATCACCACGACATCTTCCCCGTCAATGAGACCTCTGGGATGTTGATGATTCTGGGCAAACCCCCAATGAAACAAAAGGACCAGATAAAACAAAAAAAATATTCTCACCATTTTTAAGTGTGATTTTAAGTTTAAATTCATAATCGATTCATTATTATGCATTATTGGCCGGTAAAATTATTGAGGTTTCTCCCTATGGTCAAAATGACAAGGATTCCATTGGTTTTTCTGATGTGGTGAGTAGGTTCGGTTAGCATCTTTCACAAATCAGAAATGCCAAACCCGGGGAGATCGCTGCGGTAATCTACAGTGTATATTTTTTCAGAACCCGATAGTGTTAACATTCTATTCTTAAGTTGCAGATCAGGTCCGTCGAACACGGGTGTTTCACTCTGAAAGTCTACATGTGAACCATTTACAATTACTTCAGGCAGCATCCCATATCCTTCACCTTTTGGCCATTGGGGTTGTCGGAAAGGAGGAGAGGTTATGAAAGAGTAAGGTTCGCGGGCGCCAAAACCCCAGTCGTAGGTGGCTTCTGTAAAACTGCCACTGGTATTGTACTGCATTTCTATTTGTTGTGCAGCATGGGATGCATAACGGATCTTCCCGGAAGAAATCCCGGTCAGATCCAATTGCCCGGAAAAAGATCTCTGAAAATGATCAAACCCATCAAATTCATTCTCATCAAAAACCTCCAACACAAAACCACAGGATTTACCGAGCGCTGCCTGATCGGTAAAAACGATCCGTCCATCTTCCATTTCAAGCAGATTGTCTTCGGCATCGGGGTTTGCCGCTGAGATAAAATGGAGGATAAAAAAAGTGTTTTCCAGGGAACCCAATGCCCTGTTATCTTCAAAGGTAAAAGTAGCATTTTCAGGCACTGTAATGAAGCCGCGGTTTTCGGCAACAATGTTACGTGCAAAATTCACCACATTGCCCCGTGGGTCGCCGGGAAACCGGATGGAGAAATCCTGCTGCCATTTTTGTGCCCACCGGGAAACCACCTCTCTGACTTCTTCTGTGATCTCATCATGATTTTGAGGTGTCCGGGTAAGTTGAATCAATACATTCCGGTGTTGAAAAAATTGGGTCCATGGGTTGGCATTGGCGCCGGACCAATTGTCGAGAAACCTTCCATTACCCGAAATTTCGTATCCGGAAGGATCCTGATCTGAACGGACAGAAAGTTTCCAGTTCATATACTGATAAGTTGATCCCGTAAATCCACCGTAAGGACTAACAGCAGTTCCCAGCGTGTAATTTTTGCCGATATAAAAAAATTGTTTTACAAACGAAGGGGTTTCGTACAAATAAGAAGGTTTGCTGTTTTGATACCATTGTCCCTGATGTTGCTCTTTCAGGGCCAGTTCTGCAAATGGTTGGGGAGGCGCATAACTGCTGGTTGCAGCATGAACACTTTGAATATATTCCGAACCTCCTTCAACCATAGGATCGTCTTGCAACTGGTTGCCAAACCAGTACCAGCACAAATAATCAGAAGCCGTGGTTGATCTGTTTCTGGCACCACTGCTCCGTTTTTCACTTCCGCCATACGATCCCCAGGAGTAGTGCAATGCCATTTCAGCTGTGTAAAAATCGATCACGGCCCTGGCCATTTGTTTTACCTGCTCATCTTCGGCAAAATCATAGAGGTTGAGCCATCCGATGATATTGTATGCCTGATAAATACTCGAGTTCCACTCACCCGTTCCATATCGGTAAACTCTTTCAGACCATTGTTTTATCCAATGCTTCATCTGCGCCATTCTTTCGGATGCATCGGGAAAGTCATCCGGATAATCCAATGCATGTTGTGCATAGAGGTAACCGGAAGTTCTGTCCATGTTGATATGATTTTCAGTACCTTCTGAGGTCCAGGGATTATGCCCGTCAGTGCGTTCAAAAACCTTGTGCAGCAGAAGTTTTTTATTTTGTTGCAAAGCAGGAGCATCCGGATACAACGACATGATGCGTGCCATGCCCACATAGGTAAAATGAAACGGGTCGCGAGGTGCCAACTGATCGATCCATTGGTTTGCCAATGAATCAGATGTACCATACTTTTCAAAGCGTGCCATCACCTTCGGCCAGTAGTATTTTTGCGGGTCTCCGATTTGCATGGAAGGGGGATTGTACCCATCGGCAATTTGATCAATAAGTACAGCACGCCGGCCGGTCAATGCCTCATTTTGTAAAGTGTTTTGCTCTTTTACAGGCATGTTGCACTGAAGGAAGATCAGAAAGAGTATTCCGGTAATCAGTAATTTTTGCAAATTCATTTTCCAGAGATTTTCAATATTATCAGGTAAAAGTAAAGAAAACCATGATCATACAAGTATGAAAATCATCTCAAAACCAAAGGATAATTGTATGGATATTGATTGTCCTTCCCAAAACACAAACAGAAAAAACAAAAAAGCGGATAATCCAATATCATAAGAAAAGGGAAGATGGGAGGCATGAATTGGATGAAGGATTGTATTGCGGTGATAAGATTGGTGGTCTTCCGGTGCTCTGAAAGCAGAACGGGTATTTAGTGCCTGCAGGAAAACGCCAATTGCTGTGCTGGGCTCGCCATCAAGACAGGCGATTACCAAAAGTAAACTCCTGTTTTCCAGTCATCTCCCGCCTTTCCCTTATCACTGTTTTTATCAGGCACAGAAAAAATCGTGAGTTTTTTTGCTGCCACTAAATATAATATGTTTTTATTTATCTGGATGTCAGGCAATAAAACTGGGGTTAATTTGTGTAATTTGCAGACAATAAACTTTACAGCAAGGACTTCCCTATGATATTTCAAAAATATCTGCATTTTAACTTATCGGTTTAAGGAATTTTAAAAATATACAACTATCTTAGCAATCTATTTGAATACTGTTTTATCATAACAAAAGATCATCCATGACTTCCAACGACAAAGCTTCCGACAGAATCCTTTTTCTTTTGATAGAAGCCAGCGCAGGAAATTTCAGACAATTTCAGATCAGTTTCTGGGGGCAACTCATCCTGGGGTTTTTATATTCATTTGGATATTTCGCAACCAAAATTGCGGGTTTCGTTCTCGGATTTTTCATGCCCGTGCTTTGGGTCATAGTCACCTACCGGTACCTGTATTATAAATCAAAAAAAAATACCCGGCTCCCTTTTCCCAAATGGATGCAGACCAATCCGGGAAATACACTGGTGATTATTTTGGATGTTATCTTTCTGGGGCTTATCTGGACGGTCATTCTTGGAGGTTGGTACGAACCTGTTTGGCTAAAAGTGATGTTTACCATGATTTTTCCTGTTCTGACACTAACCATGCTTCGAAACCTGATCATTTACCCTTTCCCCTCTGATCAGGAGCAAAACGAAAGAACAGAACAGGATGATATTCGCGAAGCTTATGAACAGGCAACGCGCGAGGAAGAGATGAGCAAAAAAATTCAGGAATTAAAAAACAAACATCAGAAAGATCAGGAAAAAGAAAAAAAACAGGAAAACAATAGCGAAAACAACAACGAAAAAAACAACGAATAACGGAATTAAAAATTTTGGGTCATACTTCATAACCCTCACAAATTTCAACGTAAAAAAAATCAACACACAAATATTCAACCCTTAAATTTCAATTTATGCAAACATCACAGATCTTCGACCGTTTCTGGAAACCTTACTCAACCGAAAACCCCAATGCCAGAAAAATTTATGACCTTCTCACTTCAGAAGGTGAAAATGTCATTCACGATCATATTGCACTGCGTACTTTTAACGACCCACGCATGAACATTGATGTGATCTCCGGAATATTTACCGAAAATGGTTATGAAGCAAAAGGCACCTACGAGTTTAAAAAGAAAAAAGTTTTCGGACGACATTTCGAACATAAAACCGATCCATTGGCCCCCAAAGCATTTATCAGCGAACTTCTGCTGGATGATTTCAGTGATTATCTGAAAAATACCATTCGCCTGTACCTCGACAGTGTAAGCAGGGAAGTATACCAGGACCCCGAATTGGTTTACAAAGGCAGCATCTGGGGTAAGATACCATTCGATATCTACAACAAACTCCGTGAAGAATCTGAATATGCTGCATGGCTATTGGTTTATGGATTCCGGGCCAACCACTTTGCCATCAAAGTAAACGAACTGAAAAATTTCGGATCATTGCAGGAGATCAATGCCTTTGTGAAAAGTCATGGTTATATAATGAACACAGCTGCAGGCGAGATCTACGGCACACCGGAAGAACTTTTAGAGCAGTCGGCAACCAAAGCCGAAATACTGCCCTTTGAATTTGCCGATGGAACCTTTGAAATACCTTCTTGTTTTTATGAATTCACACGCAGATACAACGATGAGAATGGAAAACAATACACTGGATTTATTGCCGCCAATGCCGACAAAATTTTTGAAAGCACAAATTACTACAAAAAAGAGGCAGATATGATGTAGTGCTCTTTTTTGTCTGAACCAAACCTTCATTGTAAAGCATCTAAAAAGAGAGATTTTTTGCAAACACTGATGTTTGTAATTCTGTAACAACAGGTCCGGTTCCTAAGGTCGGTCTCCATGTCATGGTATGTGTTGTTTTGTTTTTTCATACTTTTGTGCAATAAGTTAAAATAATACTCATGAATCCCCATACCGAATCTCACTCCAAGCTGGCAACCCTTCAGGAAAGTATTGAAGGAGATCTTTTTACCGATGTATCATCCCGTGTGCAATATGCTACCGATGCCTCTGTTTACAGAGAATTGCCCACCGCGGTGTGCCGCCCGGGGAGTATAGATGATCTGAAACAACTTATAGCATATGCCAACCAGCACGACATGCCGCTGGTACCACGCACAGCCGGTACCTCGCTGGCAGGACAAGTGGTGGGCCATGGCATTGTGGTCGACTTTTCCAAATACATGACCCGTATTCTGGAACTCAATACAGAAGAAAGATGGGTGAGGGTGCAACCCGGTGTGATCCTGGATGACCTGAACGATTTTTTAAAACCACACGGGTTGTTTTTCGGTCCCGAAACGTCTACTTCCAACCGCTGTATGATGGGAGGAATGGTGGCCAATAACTCCTGCGGATCTCATTCACTGATCTACGGTAGTACGCGCGATCACACCCGGGAGATACATGCCCTGCTGAGCGATGGAAGTGAAACTGTTTTTCAACCACTTACAAAAGAAGAGTTTCGCAAAAAATGTATCGGAAATTCGCTGGAGAATAAAATATATTCCCAAATATTCGACATTCTTTCTGACCAGAAACTGCAACAGGAGATCAAAGCCAATTATCCGGATACCCGAATTCACAGAAGAAACATGGGATACGCGCTGGATTTGATGCTCGACAATGAAATTTTCTCTGACAGTGAAAAACCATTCAACTTTTCCAAACTTCTCACGGGTAGCGAGGGCAGTCTGGCTTTGTTTTATGAGATGAAACTCAACCTGGTGGATCTGCCCCCAAAAAATACTGCCCTGGTTTGTGTGCACGTAAATTCTATTGAAGAGGCCCTGCAGGCCAACCTGGTGGCACTGGAACACAAACCAGCAGCCGTAGAGCTCATCGACAGAATTGTACTGGATTGTACCAAAACCAATATTTCGCATGCGCAAAACAGGTTCTTTATCAAGGGCGATCCCGATGCTATTCTGGTAGTGGAATTTGCAGAACATGACCCGGCATCTTTGGAACAAAAAACCACAGCACTTATCCAACAAATGCAGGAAAAAAACATGGGATACCACTACCCTGTTTTGCACGGAAAAGACATTGGCAAAGTATGGGCAGTCAGAAAAGCGGGACTGGGTTTGCTAAGCAATATACCCGGCGATGCCAAACCTGTTGCGGTGATCGAAGATACCGCTATACATACGGATGTATTGCCCGATTTTGTAGCGGAGCTCAAAAAACAACTTGATCGTTTAAAGATCACCTGTGTGTATTATGCCCACATCGGAACCGGTGAGATACACCTGCGCCCCATCCTGAACCTCAAAAACCCGGCTGATGTGGAGAAGTTTTATGAGATCGCCATGCAAACGGCACACCTTGTGAAAAAATACCGGGGTTCGCTGAGCGGCGAACATGGCGACGGACGACTGAGAGGAGAATTTATTCCATTGATGTTTGGAGATAAGATCTACAGCATTCTCAAGGATATTAAACACACCTGGGATCCTAAAGGCATTTTCAATCCGGGTAAAATAGTGGACACCCCTTCCATGAAGTCAAACCTGAGATACCAGCCCGGTTTGCCTGCCACAGAGATCAAAACCTACTTTCGCTATCCCGAATCCGATGGTTTTTTAAGGGGTGTTGAAAAATGCAACGGATCCGGTGACTGTCGCAAGCCCCATACCCGCAGCGGGGTCATGTGCCCATCCTACCAGGCCACTACCGATGAAAAAGATACCACACGTGCCCGGGCAAATATCCTGCGCGAATTCATCACCCATTCATCACAAAAAAATCCTTTCAACCACAAAGAGATCAAAGAAATACTTGATCTTTGCCTGTCATGCAAGGGTTGCAAATCAGAGTGCCCTTCCAATGTAGACATGGGCAAATACAAAGCTGAATTTTTGCAAAACTATTATGATGCCAATGGGATTCCGTTCAGAAGCAAACTGATCGCCAACTACAACACCCTCAATCAATTGGGAAGAAGTCTGTCACCTGCGGTTTTTAATTTGTTTTCGCAATCGGCAATGCTGGCACCCCTTACCAAAAAAATCAGTGGATTTGCCAAAGAAAGAAGCTTACCTAAATTAAGTATTACCAGTTGGCGGAGCTGGGCAAAAAAAAACCTGGATGAACTCAACAAAAATGCCGATCCGCAAAAACGGGTCGTGCTGTTTTGCGATGAATTTACCAACCACAACGATGCACAAACCGGTATCAACGCCACCAGACTACTTACAAGACTGGGATATTTTGTTGAAATGCCGCAACATGTTGAAAGCGGCCGGGCAGGATTGTCAAAGGGGTTGCTCAAAAAAGTAAAAAAACTGGCTGATAAAAACATTGAAAAGTTACATCCTTATGCAGAAAAAAGAATTCCTGTTATTGGTGTAGAACCCTCTGCTATATTGTGCCTGCGCGATGAATATAAAGACCTGTGCAAAGAAGAATTGGCCGGCAAGGCAAAAGAACTGTCGGAAAACACCTTTATTATTGATGAGTTTATCAGCAAAGAAGCAGAAAAGGGACATATCAGAAAAGAGCAATTCAGAACAGATGCCAAAAAAATTTATCTTCACGGGCATTGCCATCAGAAAGCATTGTCGAAAACGGATTATACCAAAAAAATGCTGATGCTGCCCGGAGGACACCAGGTGGAGACTATTGAATGCGGATGCTGCGGAATGGCCGGTGCTTTTGGTTACGAAAAAGAGCATTACCAGATAAGCATGGCCATTGGCGAACTGAACCTTTTCCCCGCAGTAAGGGCAGCAGAACCCGATGCCATTATTGCTGCACCAGGCACCAGTTGCCGGCACCAGATACTCGACGGCACAAAAAGAAGGGCATACCACCCGGTGGATATCCTTTTTGAGGCGCTAACGGGGTAAGACGAACCGTTTTTGATGTTCGTTACATGGCAGAACACCCCTTTACGGAGAAGCAAACCTACACTTCCTTCATTAATTCCTGCAGTTTTTCTTCCAACAATTGCATAATTCTCTTTTGCCTTTTTTCATCCATTTTACCAGTATGAAGTTTGATGCCAATATGTTTTTTGCCCGGTTTCAACTCCCACTTAGGAGTGCTGGCAGATCTTTTGCCCTGTAAACTTTTCTCCATTATAATTTGCTGTACCTGAGCGCGGGTCAATTTCTCATCAAGTACTCTTTTGTATAAATCCCATTGTTTTTGAGAGAATTGATTTTCATCAGCAGGATCAATTTTCCTGATCAACCTGAGCATTCTGACGTCTTTCACAATACCCGTTTTGGTGATGTCATCAACAACCCTTCTGTCTAATTGAAGGGTATTGAGCACATCGCCCACATAAGTCTCATCTTTGCCTATGGCGCGTGAGAGTTCTTTGTTATTTGAAAACATTTTATTGTCAAGCACCTTTTTAAAAGCAATTGCCTGCTCAATGGGATTCAGGTCTTTTCGCTGCAAATTGCCAATTATTGAAAACAGCTGCGCCTGCTGATCATCATAAGGTTTGATGATCGCTTTTATATTACCCATGCCGGCCATTTTAACGGCAAAAACCCTTCTATGGCCATCAATCAATTCATAATGCTTATCCAGCTCTCTTACCACCACCGGTTGCATTAATCCATTTTTTTTAATACTTTGAGAAAGTTCTTCTATACTCTCTACTTCAGGACTATCATCCGTGGTATCATAATTGATCAAACGTCCCTGCCACGGACTTTCCAAAATGTCTTTGATGGCTATGATTTTTAAAATTTCTTTTTTCATCTGTTTATAATTTGATTAAAGCGGTCAGATGGAGCTCGCTAACAGTCTGACTGCATGCTTTTGATGGCACGAATTATAATCATGCGCGTGTGTGTCAAAATCTTTGTCATGGCTCGGTTCAT
>CAYMLS010000038.1:0-23594 GCA_964390665.1 uncultured Bacteroidales bacterium
GACAAGCCCATCCCCGGCGTGACCATCGACGGCGAGGCCCATTTTTTCATTAAATCTTTTTCATGCAATTTCACATTGAGAAGAAAGACCCCGGTAGCAATGCCAGGGCAGGAGTAATGGTTACCGACCATGGAAAAATTTTCACACCGGTTTTTATGCCTGTGGGAACAGCGGGTACTGTAAAAGCAATGCACAACAAAGATCTTGAAGAGCAGGTAAAAGCACAGATCATCCTGGGAAATACTTATCATTTGTATTTACGTCCGGGACTGGAGATACTCGAAAAAGCAGGAGGTTTGCATCAGTTTAATGCCTGGCAAAAACCGATACTAACCGATAGCGGCGGTTATCAGGTGTATTCACTGGCACATCGCCGCAAACTCACAGAAGAAGGAGTTGTTTTTCAGTCGCATATCGATGGATCGCGCCATCTTTTTACACCTGAACGTGTGATGGATATACAACGTGTTATAGGAGGGGATATCATGATGGCTTTTGATGAGTGCACACCCTATCCCTGCGATTTTGATTATGCCGGAAAATCCATGCACCTTACGCACAGATGGCTTGTAAGATGCTGCGAATATTTTGACCAGAAACCGGGATTGTATGGATATGATCAGAGTCTGTTTCCCATAGTTCAGGGAAGTACCTATTCTGACCTCAGAAAACAGTCGGCCGAATTTGTGGCTACTCAAAACCGCGAAGGAAATGCCATAGGAGGTTTATCTGTGGGTGAACCGGCTGAAATGATGTATGAAATGACGGATCTGGTTTGTAGTATCTTGCCGGAAAACAAACCCCGTTATCTTATGGGGGTGGGTACGCCTGCCAATTTATTGGAAAGTATTGCGTTAGGTGTAGATATGTTTGATTGTGTGATGCCCACAAGAAATGCCCGCAATGGTATGATTTTTACCAGTAATGGAATCATGAATATGCGGAATGTAAAATGGAAGGACGATTTTTCGCCCCTTGATACGGAAAGTCGTGCTTTTACCGGTTCCATGTACAGCAAAGCCTATCTCCGCCATTTGTTTGTGTGCAATGAAATGCTGGCTTCTGTTATCGCCACCATGCATAATCTTAGTTTCTATCTGTACCTGATGGAACAGGCGCGGGAACATATAAAAAATGGTACTTTTGCTACCTGGAAAAATAAGATGGTACCCCTGGTATCCCAAAGAATTTAATTGCCTGCTGCGTATGCTATTGAACAAGATTGACTGGTATATCATTAAAAAATTTCTCACTACTTTTTTTTATGCACTGTCTTTGATCATTTTGATCGTGATCATTTTCGACCTATCTGAACGTATCGATGATTTTTTAGAGAAAGATGCACCCTTTTATGATGTCGTTTTTGTTTATTACCTGAATTTTATCCCCTATTTTGCCAATCTCTTCAGCCCGCTTTTTACCTTTATTTCCGTTATTTATTTCACTTCCCGCCTGGCATTTAATACAGAAATAGTTGCCATTCTGAGTGCCGGTATTAGTTTCCGGCGTTTGTTGTTGCCCTATTTTCTATCTGCTGCATTTCTGGCGATCCTATCAATTTATTTGTCCAATGTTTTGATTCCGAAGGCCAATGAGAGGAGACTTGAATTCGAAGCTGTTTACCTCAAGGGGCAAAAGCAATTCAGAGAGAGAAATATTCACCTTCAGATCCGCCCCGGAGAATTTATATTTTTGGAGTCTTTTAATGAGAGAATCAATGTAGGGTACAAATTTGCCCTGGAGCATATTGAAGACGGGGAACTCAGGTATAAGATCATTGCCGACCGTGCAGAATGGATCGATAGTTTGGAAATCTGGCGGCTGCGCAACTATACCGAACGAAAGATCAATGATCTTGAAGAGGTTCTGAACACCGGAACCAGAATGGATACAGTGATCAATCTTGTTCCCAGAGATTTTATTCAAAACCTTAAGGAAATGGAGACCATGAATTTTAGGGAATTACAGAACTTTATTGATGCTGAAAGGTTAAAAGGTTCCGATAATATTAAATATTACCTGGTAGAGAAACATCGCCGTATCGCATTTCCTTTTGCCACCCTGGTACTTACACTCATTGGTGTTTCTCTCTCCAGCAGAAAGGTGAGGGGAGGTATCGGACTACATCTTGGTATTGGTTTGTCGCTCAGTTTCACGTTTATCCTGTTTATGCAGATATCCACCACTTTTGCCACCAATGGAAATTTACCACCTGCGCTTGCTGCCTGGATACCCAATATTATTTACACCCTTCTGGGTATATATTTCCTGCGGGTTGCTCCTAAATAGTGCTTGCAAAAAAACGCCAATTGCTGCATTGGGCTCGCCTTCAAAACAGTCATCCCGTTATTTTTAACGGGACTCCTGTTTTTCAGTCATCTACCGCCTTGTACCTGACACTTTCTTTATCAAGCACAGACAAAATCATGAGTTTTCTTACTGACACTAAACAGGATTTGGCAATAGGGAATATAACAGGCAAAACGAGCTCCTTTATAACATCACATAAGGTCTTTCAGTTCATCCAATGAAAGGGATTTGAGTGGGTTGTTTTCGTTGATGAAAAGATTGGCAATTTGGGATTTTTTCTTTTGAAGCGTAAGGATTTTTTCCTCAACCGTATTGCGGGTAATGAATTTATAAACAAATACATTTTTGTTTTGTCCGATGCGGTGTGCCCTGTTGATGGCTTGTCTTTCCACAGCCGGATTCCACCACGGATCGAGCATGAAAACATAATCTGCATCGGTAAGATTTAACCCCAATCCACCAGCTTTTAGCGAAATAAGAAATAAACGGTTGTTTTCTTGTTTTTTGAATTGATCAATCAGCGACTGTCGGTTTTTTTCTGTTGTTCCACCGGTAAGTATTGTGTATTGCCATTTTTGCTGTTCAAAATGATCTCTGAAAAGGTGCAGGTTTTTTACGAATTGGGAAAAGATGAGTACTTTATGATCTTCTGAAAGAATTTTCTCCACATTTCGGATCACTTCTTCGTACTTACCAGATCCTCCGTTATAGTTCTGATCATTCATTACCGGATGGTTAGCGATGATGCGGAGTTTGGTCAATCCACTCAATACCAGTAATCCCGATTTTCTTTCCTTTCCCTGTTCAATCAGGTTGAGAATCGAATTTCTGACCTCCGATTTTTTGGTTTCATACAATTTGCGTTGTTCTTCGGTCATTTCGCAATACTGTATCTTTTCAGATAATTCGGGTAATTCTTTCACTACCTGTTCTTTGGTTCTTCGCAAAATAAAGGGATGAATCAGTTTTTGCAGTTTTTCTGTGTATTCGTTGCTTTGATGTTTCTCGATGCGGTTTACAAAATAATTTTGAAAGAAGTTATAGCTGTTGAGCATGCCGGGGTTGATAAAAGAAAATTGTGTCCAAAGGTCTTTCAGGGAGTTTTCTATGGGTGTTCCGGAAAGCACCAGGCGATTTTCCCCCTCTAGTTTTTTGATGGCAGCATATATTTTGGAATGTGCATTTTTGATGGTTTGACTTTCATCGAGTATGATATACTGAAAGGTATATTGCTGCATCATCTCAGAATCGTTTCTGATGATCCCGTAAGTGGTCAGCACCACATGATATTTGTCGAATTCGGCAATGTTTTGCGTACGTGCTGCACCTGTATGCTGGAGGATTTTCAGTCCGGGAGCAAATTTTCTGATCTCGTGTATCCAGTTATGAATAAGTGATAAGGGCATGACGATCAAAGATGCCTGATGGTTTTCCTGATTTTCCGTTTTATTATTCAGGGATGTTTCCGGTTCGAAGAGACTGAGTTGGGTTTGTGTGGCATCCGTGTTTTGTTCCTGAGCATCTGTTGCTGATCCATTGAGGTGAATTTTTGCCAGCAGCGCTATGGTTTGTATTGTTTTTCCCAGTCCCATATCATCTGCCAGACACCCTCCAAATCCTTTTTCCTTCAAAAACATCATCCAGTTGTACCCGTTTTTCTGATAGGGACGAAGGTTTGCTTTTAGTTTTTCGGGTAATTCATATTCCTTACCTTGTTTTTCAAAATCCAGCTCAGGGAGGACAGCACCATTAAAATCGTTGGTTTCTAATAAACCCGAATGGAGTTTTTTGATCCTTAATGAATCGGTGTTATTGGCACCAAACCTGAATATGTCGTAATACGTGCTCATCCATTCTTCAGGAATAAGAAAAACAGCGTTGTTGGGCAGGATGTATTCCCTGTTTTGGTTAAGGATATTGTTTTTCAGATGAATGAAAGGAAACTCGAATTGATTTACTTTCACAGTTCCGTATACATCAAACCAGTCGGTTTTGGTATTGATTTTAAAAGTGAGATCATGTTTGCCGGTAACGAATGTCTGATCCGAGAAATCATTCTCCGTTTTAATACCATTGGTTTTTAAAATGTCGTGATTTTGGTTGATCCAGTCGATATAGGCATGGATGATTTCTTTTGTATTGATTTTTTCTTCGTTGTATAGTTGATGATGAAATTTCTCAAAAATAAAATAGGGTCCGTCAGCGGATATCATCCCCATATTTTTAATTTTCTCATAGATGTTTTTCTCAAAAGGGGTATCTCTGATAATTTTGTGGAAATAAAACTGCCCTTGTCTCTCTGTCATTTTAGCAGTTGTTTTCTGCACATCACGGGCGTGGAAAATGGTGTTGGAGTCGTATTTGAAGTACAAACCTGCTGCTATATGGTGTTGCCAATGGGTTTCAAGTTTCAGAACAGGTTGGGGAGGTTCTTTGGCGATTTTCACCTCAAAACCTTCGTTTTTAAAAGGATAAAGCAGAATACTTTTTAAAACAAATTTTTTAAAAAACTCTTTTTCTGACTTTTGCGGAACAATCAAATACTCTTTATTGAAAAAAGGGGTAAGTTTCATGCCATCCCATTCGGCACTGAATCTGAAGACTTTTTTGTTTAGTACCAGCACACATGGTTTGGCGCTGAGCAAGAAACCATCCTGCTGAAAAAGATTCAGGTTTTTTTTCTGATACGTAATTTCGAGATTGTAATGCGTTTCGGTGGGTAATTTCCGGAAATTAAAACATGCATCTGCAAATTCTTCCAGCATTTCAAGGGGTTCTTCCTTGATCCGTTCGAGTAGTTCGCCTTTGTAATACAATGGTACTCCTGTTTTTATGATCCATCCTGCTGCTTCATATATTCTTTTGTCGATGAACGGACGGATATACTTTTTGATGAAATCTGCCTCAAGACTTTCTAAGAAATACCTGCTTTTGACTTTTTTCGGGTTAAATCGTTTCATCAGATTTTCCTCGGTATACTGATCAATCGCTGCCAGGATGTTTAATTCTTCCTTGCTGATCTCTCCAAAATAGTCCTTGAAAGTATGAAGGTTGATTCTTTTGTGGTCATACTCGAAAAGTTGTTTTTGGTTGCGTGTAACTGCATATGCTTCAATAACGTATCCCAGGGTTTGATGCCTGGAAATGGCAAAAGCAAGCGTTTTTTGATCTTGCGCTGTTTGGGGTGGCAGATTCATAGTTTACTTTGGGTAAAAGGTTTTAACTGACAAAGGTAAGATTAAATAGGGAGGATAGGTGTGATTAAGAAAAGATAATTTCTCAATGTAATCATGGTGTCATCATCCAATCTCCCTGATGTTTTTTTGATAAAGAATTGAACGTATCCGGGGTGAAACGCCCATTGCTGTTTTGGGTTTGCCTTCAGGAAAGTCATCTTTTTTTTCAACGAAACTCCTGTTTCCCTCCACGTCACCTGGTACTTTCATATTGGATTGGTTTTGTTTTTATGGGAATTCTTCGGATAATTTCCACATAAGAACCAGGATAAACTTTGCGACTGCTCTTGCTGACAAAGTAGCGATAGGCGGGATGTTTTTTGCACAGTTGCAAAGTTGGTTACCTGAAAAAATGATCAAATTGAGGTGAGAGGAATCTCAAAATTATTTTTGAAAGTAAAAAACAGATAAATTTGCCGCTCAGGGTTTCAGACAAGTAAAAAAGATGATTGCCCCGGTAATTTTACTTTTTACAAAGAAGCCATATGCAATGAAGATTATTTCGGCTGATCATGTTTCAATCTCAGGTTTAGCGGATTTTTCCGGTCATGGTTTTTGAAATAGAATTCTACGAATATCTTTTTATCTGTTTATAATTTGATTAAAGCGGTTCTCGTTTTTTCAACGAGAGAGCTCGCTAGCAGTCTGACTGGATGTTTTACATTGCCACGATTTATCATCATGGGCGTGTGTGTCAAAAATTTTGTCATGGTTCGGTTCATTTAAACCGTTATGACGAAAACTGAATTTTTTACCGGATAATGATGATAAAGAATCACTATTGTCCGGTAAAACTTGAATAATGTAATATTTATACATGGAGATCCCTCACTACACTTCGTTTCGTTTGGAATGACAGAAAGTTATGTTATCAGAAAAACTATTGAAAGAGTTGTCATTTCGACCATAGGGAGAAATCTCAATTATTTTATCGGACACCAATGATAATGATAAAGAATAAAAAATCTGTAATTGAATACTTACCTGTTTTATTTAATGAAACTACATATATATGAACATTACCATCAGAAAAGCAACAGAAAAGGATTTTTCCGATATTTTTTCGCTGATCAAAGAACTTGCTTTATACGAAAAAGCATCCGGAAAAGTCACCAATTCTCCAGAACAAATGTTGCGTGAAAAAGACCTGTTTGATTGCTTTGTAGCGGAAACAGATCAAAAGGAGATCGTGGGTATGGCATTGTATTTTTTCGCTTACTTTACGTGGGTTGGCAAATCGCTTTATCTGGAAGATATTTATGTTAAAGAACAATATCGTCGTCATAAGATAGGCACATCTTTGCTGAATAAAGTTTTTGAGGTCGCCCGTGCAGAAAATTGTAAAAGGGTAAGGTGGCAGGTGCTTGATTGGAACAAACCTGCCATAGAGATGTACCGGAAAAGTGGCGCTTTGATCGATGATGAGTGGTTTAACTGCGATTTTGATGCAGAGGGGATCAGGAATTTCGGAATCTGAAACAGAATTCCCCAATTCCCCTTGCTTTATTTACTTATGCGAAGCGAATCATATCCGGGTTTATTGCCGCATAGAACAGAAGATAACTTTGTTTACAGATGTGGGGTCGTCTTGCCGTAAAAAACGGGGCAAAACAATTCTGTTTTATCCGAATGGAAAAGGAGTTTCACTTTTGTAGAAATGTTATTTATGAGTCCAGTAAAAAAAGTATTTGTCCACAAATTTCCACCAATTTACACGAATATAATTAACCGAAATTCAGCAATATAAAACAAAACAAAATTTACACGAATGTCTAAAAACAAGTTTTTAGACTGTACTCATTTATAGAAAATCAGTGATTTACAAAGAATTTTAATGATAAATCTTATGTTTAATATGACAGATTCCAACAAATTATCCTTCCGGGAGAAATTAGGTTATGCTCTGGGTGATGGTGCGGCTAATATTGCGTGGCGTGGTGTTGCTACCTTTTTATTTGTTTTTTATACCGATGTTTTTGGTATCAGCCCGGTTGCTGTAGGTTTGCTGATGCTGGTTGCCCGGTTCAGCGATGGTATCAGCGATGTTCTGATGGGGATTATTGGTGATCGTACCCATACAAAATATGGCAAATTCCGTCCCTGGGTGCTATGGACTGCATTCCCCCTTGGTATTGTGCTTTCGCTTCTGTTCACCACACCCGATCTGTCATCAACAGGTAAAATCATTTATGCGTATATTACTTACATATTGTTTACACTGATTTATACTGCCAATAATATACCCTATGGAGCATTGATGGCGGTAATAACAGGAGACAACAAAGAGAGAACAGTTCTGGGGTCTTATCGCATGGTTGGTGCTTTTGGAGGTGGGATGATCGTACAAGGTGCCCTTTTGTTTCTGGTTTCCTTTTTTGGAAATGTAAATCCTGATATACAAATGAAAGAATTGGGGGAAAGCAGATATGAAGTAGTGGTATCTGTCAATAAAGACGTTGAGAATGTGAATATGAAAACTAAAGACGGTATTGCCCTGTTTTCCATGCGCAATGGACAAAGCGGTTCTCAGGAAAACACGCCTGTCCAATCGCTCAGTTTTTCTATGGAGTCAAAAACAGATTATGTGTTTTTGGTTGAAGGAGAGGAAGGTCTTACTCCGGATGATATTGTTATCATTGATCAGAAGAAAGGGTACAGCTGGTCAATCTATTTGATGTCAGGATTTCTTTCGCTTTTTATGGTCGTTACTTTTCTTTCTACCCGGGAAAGAGTTCGTCCGCCAAAAGATCAGACTACCGATCTGAAACGCGATTTCAAAGATCTGATAAGAAACCGGCCCTGGTTGGTTTTATTGATCATTGGTTTGCTGTTCAATGTTTATAATTCTATAAAGCAGGGAATTGTCGTTATTTATTTCACCCATTATCTAAACAACCAATTGCTGGCAGGTTCTTACCTTATCGGGTTGATGATCGTTTCCATTGCCGGGGCAATGGTCACAGGTTTTCTTGGAAAACGCTGGGGAAAGCGTAAGCTGTTTATTTATGCCCTGATTTTTTCTGCGCTGGTTAATGCCTTGTTGTATTTTTGTTCTCCCAACGATATTTATCTGATATTTACCATTGGCATGCTTTCGGAGTTTGCTGCTGCCATTTTTCCAACATTATTCTTCGCTATGTTGGGCGATGCAGCGGATTATTCGGAATTCCGAAATCATCGCAGAGCAACAGGTTTAGTCTATTCAGCCGGGTCTTTTTCCATCAAATTCGGTGGGGGAGTGGCAGGTGCAATTATCGGATTTGTGCTGGGAGCATTTCATTACGATGGTCAGGATTCAGCTGCTATTCAGGGAGCAATACCAGGCATTAAGATGCTGATGAGCTGGGTTCCGGCACTTATAGCCCTGATCGGGGCTGCTTTGATGCGTTTTTACCCCCTTACGCAACAAAAAATGGATGAGATCACGATAGCTTTAAACAGCAGGAGATCTTTGGAAAAAAATGAATAATTATTGATGATTTCACGTAATAAAATATTATCTTTGCCGTATAAATAAAAATCAGAAACTATGGATGCAAAAGTTACTTTATCTTTCGATCGTGAAGTGATTCAAAAGGCGAAAGTATTTGCGGAAGCACAAAATATTAGTCTTTCAAGATTTCTGGAGTATCTGTTGCGAAAAGCCACCAGCGGCAATTACCAGGAGCTCGAAGAGTTGCCCATTGCCGATTGGGTAAACGAAGTTGCCGAAGGCAAGGCGGAGTACATTACACGCCCCAAATCGCGTAAAGCGCTCAAAAAAGAATTTTTTGATTCCCGCAAATGAAAATTTTTCTCGACGCCAACGTTTTAGTGGCAGTAGTTAACAAGGAATATCCGTTGTTCTCCAATGCTGCGCGTATTGTAAGTCTTGCAGGGCAAAAGAATTACGTGGTTTTTACCTCGCCCATGTGCCTGGGCATTGCTTTTTATTTTGCAGAGAAAAAAAGTGGTACCCTCATGGCAAAAAAGAAAATATCCCTTCTTGCTCAAAATCTGAGTATAGCCCCCAATCTGGAGTCAGGTGTTTTTCAAACCATTGCCAATCCAAAGATCAATGATTTTGAGGACGGTCTGGAATATCATGCCGCCATCGATGCAGGCTGTAATATCATCATTACTGAAGATACCGCCGATTTCTGGTTTTCTGAGATCGAAGTGGTTAATTGTGATGGATTTATGAGTTCCTTGCTAAGAAAGTGAAAAAATTTATGAGGCCACTCTGAAAAAGTTTTCTCCTTTCACCTTTTTACAAAAGAAACCATCAGGTTTTTCCTGGTCAACCCGTTGGTCATTGCTTTTGCAAATGCTCTATGGGTGAAATTTATCTTTAGGTTTTGTTATGAATCACTAAGAAAATATTAATTTTATGGGTAATCATCAAATAACAAAATCAATTATTTTACATAAACGCCTTTAATTTCAGAACCTTATGGAGAAAATCAAGTTCTTTATCAAAATCAGGATCATTGTTTTATTGGCCCTGGGTATGGCAAGCTGTGATCAATCTTCGGATATCGAATACGCTGAAGGGGTAAAACTTCCTGATCCCGGAAAATTTAACAGCGAGCTGAACGGCAAACAGGTACAACTTTTTACCCTTACCAATGAAAACGGTTTGCGTACCGATATTACAAATTATGGCGGACGCATAGTTACACTAGTGGTTCCCGACAATAACGGTGTGTTCGACGATGTTGTAACCGGATATCATTCTCTGGAAGAATACCTGAACTCCAACGAACTGTATTTTGGAGCACTTATAGGAAGATATGCCAACCGGATCGCAAATGGGAGATTCGTATTGGAAGGGACAGAATATGATCTTGCCACCAACAATGGACCTAACCACTTACATGGAGGACCCGGTGGTTTTCATCAGGCAGTATGGGATGCTGAGCAAATTGATGATCAAACACTCAAATTAACATACTTATCGGGGGATATGGAGGAGGGCTATCCGGGAGATCTGACTGTAACGGTGCATTATACCTTAAACAACAACAACGAACTGAAAATAGACTACCATGCCGCTACCGATAAACCAACGGTTCTGAATCTTACCAATCATGCTTTTTTTAATCTTGGTGGAGAAGGTGGCAAAACCATCAATGATCATGAACTAAAGATCAATGCCGGACTTTATACGCCCGTGGATGAGAATTTAATTCCCATAGGCGATACGGAACCGGTTTACGGGACACCTTTCGACTTTACCTATTGCACGCCTATAGGGGAAAGATTGGATGCGGATCATGAGCAACTAAAATTCGGGATGGGGTATGACCATAATTTTGTGCTTAACAAAACGGATGGTGTATCAGAACCTGAATTTGCTGCTTTTGTTTTGGAACCATTGAGCGGAAGAAAAATGGAATTGTTTACAACAGAGCCTGGATTGCAGTTTTATGGTGGGAATTTCCTCGATGGTAGCGAAACCGGAAAAAGAGGTGAACCTTATGGGTTTCGCACCTCTTTTTGTCTGGAAACCCAGCATTTTCCTGATTCACCAAATCAACCTGCATTTCCATCCACCGTATTGTATCCTGATGAGGAGTATCGCTCCACAACCATTTATCGTTTTTCCACTGAAAATCAGGACATGGTATTGAATTAAAGCTAAGACCAATGCCAATGGTACGCAAGTATAATCCACCCCATAAGTATCGGTTGAATGGTACCTTGCCTGCTTTTTTTCTAATTGTTTACCAAGGCATCAAACTCATGAAGTATTCTGAAGTTTCCGGATTCGGTTTTGGAAATGATCGTACTCAGCGCTGATTAATGAAGTATTACAAATCATTATAAGTAAAATTAAACTATACCTGTATGGAAAACTATATGCCCCAGGATTTTATTGTAAACGGACCGTTGAAGTTGTCATCGTTACCAACTGTGATCATGCCCGAAATTTCCAAAAAAGAAAAGAAAAAGGCCTTGAAAAAGGTAGGGAAAAAATTAAGCAAGATGCAGGATATCATGTATGCCCACAACCGGTATGGTGTTTTGGTGGTGTTGCAGGGAATGGATACATCAGGAAAAGATAGTCTGATAAGGGAGGTTTTCAGCAAGTTCAATCCCAGGGGAGTTGTAGTGCACAGTTTTAAACCTCCTACCCGTAATGAATTGCAGTACGACTATTTGTGGAGGCACTACGTAGCGTTGCCCCCCAAAGGAAAATATGCCATATTCAACCGTAGTCACTATGAAAATGTTCTGGTTACAAGGGTTAATCCTCATTATCTGCTGAGTGAAAATATTCCCGGCATAGAATCAGTGGAAGATATTCCTGCTGATTTCTGGGACAAGCGATTTAATCAGATCAGAAATTTTGAGAAACATCTTGCCCAGAATGGCATTGTTGTTTTCAAGTTCTTTTTGCATATGAGCAAAGAGGAGCAAAGAAGCCGGTTGCTGCGGCGTTTGGAAAAGAAAAACAAGAACTGGAAATTTGCTCCGAGTGATTTGACGGAAAGAAAGTTGTGGGATGATTATCAGCTTTTCTATGAAGAAGCGATCAACAATACATCTCTTCCTCATGCTCCATGGTACATTATACCGGCAGATGATAAAAAGGAGGCAAGGTATCTGGTGGCAAAAATTATTTATGAAGAGATGAAACATTATGCCGACATTGCTGAACCCCAACTTGATAGCAGCATTGAAGAAAACATTGAAAAGTATAAAGAATTGCTGAGTAAGCAAGGTATTTAGAAATGTTTGCAAGAAAACGGCAATTGCTTTGTCATGGATTGGTTTTAAAACTGTTATCTTGATTTTTCAACGAGAGAGCCCGCCAACACGCTGACTGCATGTTTTATCATACCGCGAATGATAATCATACGCGTGTGTGTCAAAATTTTTGCCATGGCTCGGTTCATCTAAATTCAAAAATGAACACCAAAAATAATCAACAAATGAAGCGAATTTATACACTTTTTAAAGTTTTAGTTTTCATCCTTTTGATTGTCCACCTAATTCCCTCTGTTTCCCAGGCCCGAAGTTATCAAATGTCTGCTTTGGAGGTAGATATGAATCTTACTTCAGATGGATTGATCAACGTTGAGGAGCGCAGAGAGTTTACTTTTCAGGGCGAATTTTCAGAGATTTTTCGCACTTTTCCCCTGGATGGAAAAGCATCGTTCGGCAATTTCAATGTATTGGAGAACGGAAAGCCATACCAGCGATCAGAGAGTATGGAACCGGGCACTTTTTTTACAGAAGAAAAAGGAGATGTTGTTGAACTACGGATCTTTGCCGATTCAAGGGATACCACCCGTACTTTTGAAATTCAATTTGATGTAAAAGGTGCCGTACAGCGTTATGAAGATGCTGTTTTACTTTATTATCAAATCATTTCCGATTTTTGGGATCAACCGGTCTATGATATTTCTGCCCGGGTTGTTCCTCCTGCTCCTCTTCCTGCAGGAGAACCTGCACACTGGGTTCATGGGTCTCTGGAAGCGGTTTCGTCAATCAAAGAAAATGGTGAAGTAGAAATTGACCTGGAGAAACTTCCCTCATATCGCTACCTGGAAATACGCGCGCTTTATCCGACTGAATTTTTTCAGGAAATGCCTGTAACGGAAGGAAAGATCAGGGAAGAAGTGAAACGCGAAGCAGAAGAACTTGTGGCACAGGCAAACCAATTAAGGCAGGAAGCCCTGGAAAGAGAAGAACAACGGCAGGCACGTTATGAAACAGCTGGAAAAATTATCCTGCCGCTATCATTGCTACTTTTCCTTGTATGGTTCTATTTTTACAAGAGATTTGTTCATCGACCTGTCATAGGAAACAAGGACAAAGTTTTTAAACAGCTGCCGGAAAAGGAACTACCTGCTTTGGTGTCTTATCTTGTATTTCAAACCCAGATAACCGGCAATGCATTGATATCGACCTTGTTTCATCTTGCTTACAGAAAATTTATCGTGATAAAAGAAGAAGAGGCTTCCCGGGTAAACCGTTGGGGGAAGAAACCCAAAACGGAGATTGTTTTTTACTTTCAACCCGAATATTATGAGAATCATCAGGATGAATTGGTTCCTTATGAAAAGCAACTTTTAAATTTTTTCTTTCGCGAGATCTCTTCATCCACCAACCGCATAAGTTTGAGAGAGATCCGGAAAAAACGGATGAGTGTGCAGTCCTTTTATCCAAAATGGAAAAAGAAGGTTACAGAAGAGGCGGAAACCAGGAACTGGTATGATAAACAAAGTAAAGTAAACAGAAACAAAATGCTGGTGGGAAGCAGTTTGGTTTTCAGTGCGGGTTTGGTGAGTACCTTCTTTTACGGACCATGGATGTTGATCATATTGGCGATGGCAATTGTATTTTTGATAGGTTCGCTGTTTGTTTTCCATCGCACGGAAAAAGGTGAGATCGCTTACCGCAGGTGGAAGAATCTGCGCAAATTACTGAAGAAGCGAAAGATTGACGATATGCCTGAGAAACTGGACTCTACCCGTATTAATGAGTATCTTATCTATGGTATTGCGTTGATTCTTGGCAGAAGGTTTTACAAAAGAATCTTTTCTTATCTGGAGCAAAGCGGCAATCAATCCTATGTATGGTGGATCGTTCTTCGCCAGGGAAGTCTTCACGAATTCAGCAAAACTGTGGATCGCGTCATTTCAACTACCAGCACTACCCTTAGCAGTGCAAGTGGTGCGGGTGGTGGCGGAACCATGGGCGGTGGTGGTGGCGCCTCTTCCGGTGGTGGTGGAGCAAGATAAAAAACACACAGTTTGTCTTTACCCCAAAGAAGAAAGGATACCTTACAGGTTTTATTTTCCTGCGTTGGGATTATCTGTAGGAAATTTAGCGCCGGTTTTTTGCAACCAATCATCAAGCATTTGCTGCATTTCGTTGGTCAGTTCCGGGTATTGTGATGTCTGATCATACCTTTCTTCCAGATCATGTTTGATATTGAAAAGCTGCGATGTTTTGGTTTCGTAATGGTAGATCAGTTTCCAGTCGCCTTTTCGAATGGCCGAAGCGGGAGAATCTCCCTGGTTGCCATAATGGGGATTGTGCCAAAAGAAAGTATCGCGGTCGGGGTTCGGAAAATTTTCGTTTACAAGTCCGGCAATGCTTGATCCATCAATGTGCTGCTCCGGCAAAAGGTCATGACCGGTAATTTCCAGCAATGTGGGACAAATATCCATACTGGTTACAATTTCGGGAATGCTTTCTCCTTTGAGGTCAACACCGTTGCCGGCCATGATCATAGGAACCCTGATACCTCCTTCATACAACCAACCTTTTCCTGCGCGAATTGGCAGATTGGAGGTTGGATGCCCTTCAGAGGTTGAAAGTCCGCCATTATCAGAAATAAATACAATTACGGTGTTGTCGAACAGGTCAAGATTTTTCAGGCGGTCAACCACCATCCCCACTGCCTGGTCCATGGATTCCACCATTCCTGCATAAATGGCATGGCATTGGGTTTGCCGGTTTTTCCGGTCTCCTTCTGTGCCCCATTCATCTTCCAGTCCCATTTCCTGCTTTTTGATGGTGTATTTCTCTTCCATCTCCGGCGTGGTCATTAAAGGTGTATGGACAGAATAGAAAGACAGCATGGCAAAAAAGGGGTTGTTCCGGTTTTCCTCCATGAAGTTGGCAGTTTCGGCGGCAAGGCGCAGGGGGAGAAGCTCACCATCAGGTCCATTCTCCATTTTGGGATTGTCGTAGGGAGAAAAGTATTTGTTGCCGGTATAGGGTCCGCCGGTGTCCCATCCGCCAATATTGATGTCGAAACCATGTTTCTTCGGGTAATAATCTTCGCTCCCGAGGTGCCACTTGCCAGCAAAAAATGTAGCATAACCTTTCTGTTTGAAGGTTTCTGCAAGTGTGAGTTCTACAGTATCCAGATAAGGAGTATAGGGAGCGGGTAAAAGCGGTTTGTTTTTCGTCCAGTGTGTATGAACTTCATCGGGTTGTGGATATCCGATATACGCCGTTACGCCGGTTCTTACCGGGTTCTTTCCGGTGAGAATACTGGCACGGGTAGGAGAACAAACCGGACTGGCGGTATAAGCCTGGGTGAAAATCACGCCTTCAGCAGCAAGTGCATCCAAATGAGGTGTTTCATAAAAAGGGCTACCGAAAGCGCCCAGATCCCTCCATCCCAGGTCGTCTGCAACGATGAGCAATACGTTTGGGGTTTCATCTTTTTCAATATTGGTTTCGCAGGAGGTGACCGCAACTCCGGGAAGAATGATGCTTAACAGGGCCAGGTTTTTCATTTAGTCTGTATTTACAGGATTCAACTTTGAGTATAACAATTCACAAAATTACCATAAATGACGAACAGTTTACAATTGCACTTACATTTGTTGAAAACATGCACGTTTTTATCATAACATGCACTATTGGTTTATTTGTATACTTTTCCGGTATAAATTTATTTGTCAATGTTTGTTCTGATAATATTTTCCCATTTTCTCATTTTTCATGAAATTTCAGGATCATTAGAGAAAAAGATCAAATCCCTCAGATAAGTTGAAATTATCCTAACATGACGTGATGCTCAGCATCTGATAATATTATAAATGGTGGTCTGTAGCGGGCATTCCTTTTTGTCAGAACAGAAATCTGATAGTGATGGATAATCGGGTTTTTTCATATTTTGCCTGAAATAATTGTATTTTTACATGAAATTGTGATTCCGGCAAGGTTGGGTCATCGTTTGTTATCAAAGAATTATAATTCATCAAAAACCAGGAAAGAAATTGGAAAATTCACTTATTGTAAGCAGTAACGATAAAATAATTTTCACCAGCAATCAACATTGGTTGTATCCGCTCTTTGAATTGGAAGATTTTCTTCAACAGAACCAACTTGATGCCAGCGATTTGTTTCTGAGAGATAAAATTGCCGGCAGGGCCGCCGCCAGCCTGATGGTGCATCTTGGCATCAGGCGATGTCATGTGGGTTTGATCAGTCAACTTGCTGTTTCGGTATTGAAAAGGTACGATGTTGCCTATTCTTATGATCGGGTTGTGGATCAGATACAGTGCCGGACAGAAAACCTGATCGGCGATGACATGAGTATATCTGATGCTTATCTTCTTCTGCGAAAGCGAGCTGGCAGGGTAAAAGGATTGCCTGTTAAAATGAGCGGTGTTTCATTAAAGATGGAAGAAAAATTGCTGCTCGACAAGGTTGATCTTTTTGTTGATCGTGGAGATCATTTGGTGATTCATGGAGCAAACGGGGTTGGTAAAACAACACTGCTCAGAGCTATTCTGGGGTTTGTACCTCTTTTGGGCGGAAATATCCAGGTGGGGGAGTATCAGGTTGGCAGTCCGGCATGGAAAAACAAGCGCAGCATGGTTGCTTATATTCATCAGGAAAGCATCAGGAACGGATTTCCTATCACGGCCGGCGAAGTGGTAAAGATCGGGCTGGGTACTGCACGCCTTTCACGCTCCGATGCTGAAATGCGTGTGGAAGTGGCCATGCGGCGCACAGGTTCATTTCATCTCTATGAACAGCTTTACAGCACCTTGTCTGGTGGAGAAAAGCAACGGGTGTCGCTGGCACGCAGTCTTTGTCAGAATGCCGGGGTTTTCCTGCTGGATGAGCCAACATCTTTTCTCGATCAGCAGGGTAAAGATGATTTGTTGGAACTGCTTCATGAGGTAAACAGAAACGAAGCACCAACCATGATTCTTGTGTCGCACGAGCACCAATGGACCCAAAAACTCAGATGGAAAAGTATGGAGTTGAAAGGAGGAAAGTTGTGTTAGAAATTCTTTCTTTGCCTCCCATCTTTAAAGGATTGATCGTGATCACCATCGCTGGTCTCACCTTCCCACTGGCAGGAGTTTATCTTTTTCGTCTGAATCTGCTCCCTATGCGCTTTATGCTTATGCATGGTGCCATATTGGGCGGATCGATAGCACTGGCATTTCAAATCAATCCATTCTGGACAACCATTGGCATCAATCTGTTGCTGGTTCTTTTTATGACACGTTCATCGCGCATCCTGAAAATGGATCTGGGTCATATTAGCATGTTTTTGATGGTCATTACCATTTCACTGGCGTTTATTTTTATTTATAAATTTAATGTACCCGCCCAGGACACCCTTACCCTTTTGTGGGGAAACCTTTATATACTCAGTTGGGTGGAGGTAACGGGCATCGGTATTTTTTCACTGTTGCTGGTATTTTTTCAGTATTATTTCCGGCATCATCTCAGAGCGCTTTTTTTTGATCGTGAGATCGCTTTTACATCAGGTTTTAATGAAAGTCTTTTGTACTATGTGGTAGTGATCGTGGTGGCCATAACAGTGGCATTGGCCATGAAACTGATCGGTGCTTTGCTGCTCGATGCCATTCTTCTTCTTCCTCCCATCGTGGCAACATTTCATGCCAAAAGTCTCAGGGGGATGATCATTGGATCGGTCTTGTGGGGGGGCGTTTTTGCCGCTGGCGGATTTTTACTTTCCCTGGCCCTTGATATACCCGCCAGTTCTTCTGTTGCCGCTTTGGCCTGCCTTGTTTTTATTGTGATGTATTTAACCCGTAAAAAATGAAAAGAATAATCCTTGTCATGTTTGTAGTGTGCGTCCTTTTTTCATGCAATAACAAACAGCAGAAACCTTCTGAAGTAGTGGCCACCAATGCCTGGACAGCAGCATATGCTATTGCAGCGGGTGCCTCCGATGTAAGGGTACTGACCCCTTACGAAATGGTACATCCCAGTGAATATGAATTGCGACCGGGAGATATTACCCACCTCAACAATGCTGAGGTGGTGATTTATGCCGGTTATGAGGCCATGATGGATCAGATCAGAACAGGTTTAAAACTGCCGGAAGAGAAGATGCTCAGGATCTTTACCAGTTACAAAATGGAAGAAATTGAAAAATCGGTGATGCTTATTGCTGGTAAACTGGGAACAGAGGATTTGGCCAGGGAAAACCTGAGCATTATCAGGCAATCGCTGGAAGATGCCCGCCAATGGGTTCATGAATCCGGGCTTGACAGCAGACCCGCTGTTGTCCATTTTTTTCAGCAATCATTTGTTTCAGAAGCGGGAATTGAAATAATGGATGTTTTTGGTCCTGCCCCCCCTGAGCCGAGGCAGATACTTGAAATGACAAAAACCAATGCCTCACTGATCATCGACAACGCACACAATCCATCAGGAGGTGCGTTAAAAGAAACCCTGCCTCAAACAGATTATGTTGTTTTGCTGAACTTTCCCGGCGCACATAATACCAGAACACTCGGGGATGTTATTGAACATAACCTAAAACAACTTCAGTCAGCAGATTCAGGGAATATCAAATAGCAGAGGAGATCAGGAGGCAAGAGCTATGATAAATTGAAAAGCAAGATTTTTAATGGGGATTGATCCTCACAATTCTTAATTATTCTTATTCATATCCCCCGGCGTTTCTCCAAAAATCTCTTTGTACGACCGGTAAAAGTAGGTGCGGTTGTTGAAACCGGTCATGTAGATGATTTCTGTTACCGAGTATTTGCCTTCGGCGATCATCTGTCGGGCCTTTTTGATCCGGAAATTTTTGATGAGCCCGTGAGGGGTGAGTCCGGTAAGTGCCTTGATTTTTCGGTAAAGTTGAGCCTTGCTTAAGGCCAGGTGTGATGCCAGTGCTTCGGCATCAAGGCTTTCTTCAGCAAAATTATTTTCGATAAAGGCAATACACTTTTCAAGGAGTTCTTTATCGCGCAAAGAATAGTTTTTTTGAAGGTCGTAGGAAGGGGTTCCAAAATTGCTTTTGAAATACTCCGAGATCTGCTCTCTGGTTTTCAGTAGTTTTTCAATTCTTACAAACAGGTGTTTTGTATGAAAAGGTTTGGGAATATAGGAATCGGCACCCATTTCCAACCCTTCTATGCGGTTTTCAATTTCTGATTTAGCGGTTAATAGTATTACGGGTATGTGACTGGTTGCAATATCAGTTTTGATGGTTTTACACAAGGTCAGACCATCCATTCCTGGCATAATAATATCACTCACCAACAGGTCGATACGATTCTGCTGAATAATCTCCAGTGCCTGACTACCGTTTTTAGCCAGGTTTACATCGTATTGTTCTGATAATAAACGGAAAAGCAGGTTGGATAATTCGAGGTCATCTTCGGCGACCAGTATCCTGTATTTTTTCGGTGTCGTCCAAAGCGCTGGTCTGGCTTTTATCGCTTTGCTTTGGTTATGATCAAGGGAATTTTCTTCTGAAAGGGTTTCCAGAATAACGGAGTGGTTTATAAAACCCGATGGTTGATCTTTGACTTTCTGTTCGCTATCGGCTGGGGTATAGGGAAGATAAACCCTGAAAGAACTTCCTTTATCTTCAAGGCTTTCAACAGAAATATTGCCTCCCAGCAACTCCACCAGGCTTTTGGTATAGGCCAGTCCAATCCCTGTTCCTTTAAAAGATGATTTTCCGGGGTGCTGGTTTTTTCCATGCTGATAAAAGCTATCGAAAATATAGGGTATTGACGAATCCGGTATGCCGATGCCTGTATCGTCTATTGTGATAATAATATGATTTTCTTTTGTTTCCAGCGTTACCGTTATATTTCCGCCTGCAGGTGTGTATTTTACGGCGTTGGAAAGCAAATTGAGCACAATCTTTTCCAGTTTGCTGCTGTCGGTGACCACCCAAAGTTCGTTCATAATGGGTTCGAAGCTGATCTCCAGTTCGTTTTCACGGGCAAAATGCGAAAAAATATCAACCAGGTTGTTGAGTGTGTTTACCAGCTCGGTATTGCCGGGTTTCATTCTTTCGCGACTGGTTTCAATTTTGCGGAATTCAAGCAATTCCTGGACGAGGCGCTGCATTCGACGCGAATTCTGATAAACCGTTTTAAGGAGTTTGGAAGCCTCTTCACGATGTACCTTTTGATTCATCAGACTGGCAGCAGAAGCAAATATGAGGGTAAGTGGGGTGCCGAATTCATGCGCAAGGTTGGTGAAGAACTGCAGTTTGTATTGATTGAGTTCCTTTTCTTTATCTTGTTTGATCTTTTCAAGCGTACGTTGCTGTTTCCGTTTGATGCGCCGGGTTTGCTGGTTGTATATCAAAAAGACAATGGCGGATGCTACCAGCAAATAAACCAAATAAGCAGGCCAGGTTTTCCAGAATGGTGGATTGATGATGATCTGAATGGTTTTTATTTCATCTGACCATACACCGTCTTCATTGGTGGCTCTTACCATTAAGTTGTATTTACCAAAAGGCACATTGGTAAAATTGGCCTCGCGTTGATTGCCTGCCTGCACCCAGTCTGTATTGAAATTTTCCAGTTTGTATTCAAACAAACTTTTGTCAGGATTGACAAAATTGAGGGTCGTAAATTCGATGGTGAAAAAATTCTGGTTGTGCTTCAGGGTAATCTTTTCCAGTTCGTTGATGTTTTTACTGAGAATGTTTGTGGAATCACCCGGTTGTATGGTAGCATTAAACAGTCTGAAATCTTTGAAAATCAGCACCGGCATTTGGTTGGAAATATTGATCTCTTCAGGATCAAACCAGTCGATCCCGTTGATACCTCCGAAAAAGAATTTTTTAGTTTTTGTACTGTGAAATGCTGCTCCATCGGTATACTCATTGTTTTGCAGTCCATCATCGCTGTTAAAACTGGTGAAGTTATGATTCTTTCTATTGAATTTACTTAATCCTTTGTTTGTGCTTACCCAGATATTGCCGTCCGGATCTTCCAGTA
Organism: uncultured Bacteroidales bacterium; assembly: GCA_964390665.1. Taxonomy (GTDB): domain Bacteria; phylum Bacteroidota; class Bacteroidia; order Bacteroidales; family UBA7960; genus SKVR01. The sequence continues at coordinate 21,248 of CAYMLS010000038.1, forward strand.
TTGCATGAATGGTATTGTTGGGGAGACCTTCCCGGGCAGTGTAATGAGAGAACCCGTAGGGAGAAAAATTGATATTTACACTGTTCAGTCCGCCACTGGTTCCTACCCATAAATAACCATCATTTGCCATATGCAAGCTCAAAACATCATTGTTGTTGAGACCCGGTTTTTCGTTTTGTGCCAGGTTGAAATTTTCCAGTTGGGAAGTAAGGGTATTGAGCCGGTAAATACCTGCTCCCCGTGTTGCTATCCATAAAATATTGGGTTTTTCTTCCTTAATAGCATAGATGATATTGCTTTTGAGTTGATCATGAGTGCCTTCGCCGCGTATATGCATATAATCCATCAGGATGAATCTGTCATTTTCTTTTTTTATGTTTAGCCCGATTACACCAAATCCACTGGTTCCCAGCCATATTTGTCCGAAAGCATCTATGCAAATATCATATACCGAACCAAACTCCAGGTGTTCTCCACCCACTAATTCGCCTGGGAAGTGATGAATTTTTCCGGTGGAAATATCGAGCAAATCGATGCCGGCACCATCATGACCAATCCATAAGTTACCCCGGGTGTCTTTTCCCAGCGACAAAACCGCATTGTTTGAAAGTCCGTTTTCTGTGGTAAAATATTGTGTGCCGCCATTGTCAGATGGAATGAAATTTAAACCATTTCCGCGTGTTCCTACCCAGAGGTTTCCCTGTTCATCCTCCAGAATTGCCCTTACGATCTGGTGGTTGAGTTGTTTGCTGGAGGGATCTCCTTTGGTGATCTTGAAAAAGGGTTTCGGTTTCATGATGGTTCTGAAAACACCTTCCCCATCGGTACCGATCCAGAGCATGTTATCAGGTGTTTCTAAAACAGACCATATTTTTACCCTTTTTTCTGCCAGTTCGGGAATAAGGTGTGTCAGAGAAATCAACTGGTTTTGTTCACCGGGAATGAATTTGTACAGTTCGCCATTATCGGTACCTGCCCATAAAAAATCATTGCTTACCGATTCCTGAACAGATGTGACATGGAAATCCTTGTCTCCTTTTTTGATGAACTTTGCCTCAAAAGATAATAAGTTCAGTGAAATAACACCTCCTTTTCCCAACCCTAACATCAAACCGGGTTGATCCTGAAGGGTGTAAAACCAGCTATGATCATACTTTTCGCTACCCGCATCACTGCAAAGTTGTGAAATATTAAATTTTTCGTATGTGTTGGACCTGAAATCGTAACTGATCAGATAATTGTTGTCTGCAATAAATAAGCGGTTTTCATGAAAGAAAAAATCATTGATTCTTTGAAGAATATTGTTGTTTAGTTCCGGGATATCAACCCGGTCAAAAGCCTCTTTTTCGGGGTTAAATCTGAAAAGGCCCATTCCATATACACTTGCCCATAAATCACCATCATATCCGATACAGGCCCTGATGCTTTGTTCTCTGAAAGATATCTCCGGCAGATCGGCAAACCAGCTGGTGAATTGTTGCTGATCTTTCGAGTACATGTTAATTCCTTGCTCTGTAATGATCCATAACCTTTCCTGATCATCTTCGAGCATCTTTCTGATGATATTGTTGCTGATGGCGTTTTCATCAAATAGATCGGGGTAAAATGTTTTGATGTTTGTGCCATCATATCGGTTGAGTCCATCCCACGTACCAAACCACATGAAACCATCCGAGTCGCGGTAAACAGAATTTACAGCACTGTTCGACAATCCCATCTCATTGGTAATATGCATGGAACGCCACAAAATATCTTCTGAACTCGTTGGAACAGCGGATGCCGTTAATGAGAAACAAAACAGACCGAGAAGAAAAAGAGACTTATGCATCTTTGATTTAAAAATAAAATGAAAAGATATCTGGATACTATCTCAGATACAATTTGTTTTGTTTGATTACAATTGTTGACTGCTTAAAATTCGGTTTATCCTGCTGAAATAGCGGATATCTTTTAAAAAAAATACTTTGATCAGTGAAAAGTACAAAGGAAGTTTTTACCCTGTAAATTTATAAAAATCTTCCTGAAGGTGAATGTAAGGGGTGTTAAAACAAATGCATGATCACATATTTGTCATAAAACCAATTTTTTGCATTTGGTGAATATGTCATTTTGATAACCAGGTGCACAAATACGGTAACCGGGTTTACGGATTGTGGTTCAGTATTATCTACTTTTATTAAAAAAACATGAAGCATAATACCAGAAGACGAACGGTAAAACCAACATTTTTATTTTTTGTATTCTTTTTTTCCCTTCCTGCTCTTCATGCTCAGCAGATAGAGGTGCAACGCATCAGCACGATGCCTGATTTTCCCCAGCCTTATGAAATGAGAGACTGGAAAGGGGT
>CAYMLS010000039.1:0-23505 GCA_964390665.1 uncultured Bacteroidales bacterium
ATAATTGGAAAGTGATCCCCACAGAATGGATTAGTAAAGCACGCCAAAAGGATTATAAATTGCTTTTTGGGGAGTAAATTAAATTCGTGATTTCTGATTGCCCTTTACCTGAATACACTTACATTTGGGATATGCCTGATATGAAATGCCTGAAATGAACCAGGGCATGACCAAAATTTTAACACAGTTCTACTGAGCATGTAGAAATACACGCGGATGATTATATGGCAAGACCTCTCGTTGAAAAAACGAGACAGACATCTGAACGAATTAATCAAATGATAATCAGATAAAACCAACTATCAATATAGCAATGAAACAATCCAACGATCCAACATGGAAACCGTCCTTCAACCTCTTTGAGGGTTTTCAACCTCTCAAAGGGTTTACCCCATCAACCATGAAACAATGAAACCATGAAACAATGAAACCATGAAACAATGAAACAATGAAACAATCCAAACCTGGAGGTTCCATCTACACAATTGAAAAACAAATTATAACCAGATAAAAAAGTAGTTTTCGGCATGCATTCATTACCGGATCCTGTCAGCGGATCTGACAAGTTCTTCATCTTTTTTGACAGACCGGTTGGCCATTAAGATGAGTATCATGGATAAAAGTGGAAACAACACGGCAATTCCATAGGAAAAAGAATTTTCATATCCCTTTTTAATACTATCAAGAAAAAAGAAATAACCGACCACCAGAATTACATGCAGAAAAATATTGATTTTTCCCAGTTTGATCTGTAACAACCGGTTCTTAAATTTGAATACAGTATAAACAGTAAGAATCATGATCAAAAAGGAAACAATTAGTGCCAGATATCCTAATATTGCATTATACTCAAAACCCATGTCGGATGACAACCCCCAGGTCTTTATCACAATAATTTCATCTGCCATATGAATGGTACCCAGTGGAAATAATAAAAACAGCAGCGTAAAAACAAAAACAAATGACAAGTAAACAGTTTGGATCCTTTGCAGCATAATAAAAAAGTTTAAGAAGATAAAACTTATGGAAATCACGGCAAAAATACTTTAAATACCTGAAAACTCCACATCGTTGTAGCAAAGATTTTGATTGTTTTTTTTAGTCTTTGGATTGCCTGAGATGCATTCTATCATTTCCGAATTGATATGGTTTTGACATGCTTTTTAATTCCTCATCTGCCCCAAAAAAAGTTTTAAGAATGCTATTGGTCAGGCGTTTATAAAATCTGAAACATTCTTCAGTCCACGCTGGAAAGTATATTATCCAGGAACCGGAGCGTAGCTGAGCCCGACAAAGTCAATTACACCCATGGACACTAATTCTCATGCCTGACATTCAGACAAATAAAAGCATTATATTTTCACGAACCGTAAGTTCAACGAAGTCAGTTTTTCCGAAAACGAGTTTTCGGGATGGACTCATAACTGCGCATAAAAGATACAGAAGAGATGTTGGATTTTCTGGTGTTTGGGGTAAAAAAAAACCGGGTTACCCCGGTTTTTCTTTACTGTGCGTCTTATTATTTTCTATCAATTATTGTAGTATGGGCAATTTCCTCTTCCACCGCCGTAACCAAAACCACCTTGATTCTGACCCCTGCCTCTGCCCTGTCCTGGTCTGTTATAACCTTTTCCATTGGCACGATTGCGCATATTGGGTCTGCTGTCATAAACGGCGCGTTGCTCTGGAGTTAAGATTTCACGAACAGATTGTCTGTGTTGTTCAAGGCTTTTCATATGATCGGCTCTTAAAGCAGCCATTTCATCAATAATGCTATTGATTTTGCTTACATCAGGTTTCTCTGCAATACTCAAAGAGCGTTTTTGGGTGCGCAATTCATCCATCTTGGCTCTGTGTGCCGTAGATTCCTGCAAACGATCCGTCCTTAATTCATTAATTTTATTTTCCTGCTCCTGTGTAAGTTCAGGTAAATTAAAGCAATTTCCCTGTTGTGTACCTCTGTTATTTCTTTGTGCAGAAATATTTAAAGACAAAAACAAGACCATAACGAACAATAAATACTTTTGTGCTTTCATAACTAATAATTTTAAATGATTCAATGAATAAAAACTGTTTTCGGGTGTTGGATGAAAAAAGTCATGAAAGGTTTAAAGGGAATGGAAAAATATTTATTTTTTTTCGTTGATGAATTTTTCCAGGGTTTGTGCGGAAAAATATTCTTTGAACTGGGTGGTAAGATCACTGACCATGCCCCCCATCAAACACTTATTAAAAGGGCAAACATGCCGGTCGAGAGGGCACTCAGGGACATCTATCGTGCCTTCAATGGCTTCGTAGATATCCAGGAGGGTAATGTTTTTTGTATCTACATTCAATACAAATCCACCACTGGGACCTCTGACTGATTTGAGGAACCTCTTTTTGGTAAGCACCTGTAATACTTTTGCCAGGTGATTTTTAGAAGCACCTATCTCAGAAGAAATAACATTTACATTAACATGTGTATCGGCCTGTGCAATAAATACCATGGCATGTATTGCAATGGAAGCAGCTTCTGATAAATGAACGATTCTGGACATAAGAAACAAATAAAGTGATTAGAAAATCCACGAAGGACATTCATATATTGCGTATTTAATGTCAGCAAGAAAACTCCTGCTTTTTGTGTATTTGGCGTTTTCTTGCAAAGATGATTTAAAAACATTTATAATTAAAGGAGCCATGCATTTTCAGAAAGTCATTTTTCTTACCAAAACCTGATCCAAAGCATGTAACTGATTTTCCAGTCTGAGGCATTCTTCTTTATCCCCCATTAGTTCAAGAATAATAAGACCTGCATTCTCTTTTTCAGGGAAATCAATTTCATTGATGCCTAACCTGGTTTTTATGGTGCATCCGTATTTTGTGAAAATATCCTGCAACTGTTGTGCATTCTTTTCTTTGTTTTCCACTACCAAACCCAGAATTGTAAGTTGATCCATAATATTGATGATTAATGATATAAAACATTTTCTTTTCAGGTCGGATCATCGCTGTGATCTCTAAATTCCATTTTCTGTATTTCAACACCTCCTATCTCTGAAATTTCTTTTTCCAGGGCATTCCACTTTTGTTTATCACCTTTAAGAACGATCAAAATGGTACCCACGCGGCTGCAGACATCCTCAGAGAGTTCATGAAACCCCAGTCTTGTTTTAATAATATCAGCATACCTGGTTAGTGCTTTTTGAGTTTTGCCGGCTTCTTTTATCCGGTCGTAAACCATGATTCCCAAAATTCTAGTTGAATACATAAGACACCGTTTTGTTTTAAAAATAAAGATCTCTGCTTCCTTCTTTGATGAGTTGTATTTTTTCCTTTAGTTTTCCCACATCCTGCTGGTTTGCCAGATCGCGGATCTTGGTATTAATCAATTCATAACCTTTGGTTTTTGTTTCCGTTGGTGCATAATCTTCCAGGTATTCGGCAAGGGTTAGCAGCGCATTGGGCGAGCAAAACCGTTTAATGAATCCAGGTACGGAAAACTCCATAAAATGTTCTCCGGTTCGTCCCAACCGGTAACAGGCAGTGCAAAAAGAGGGTATATATCCGGTTCTGATCAGTTCGTCCATGATTTCGTTGAGCGAACGGTTGTCGTTGATCTGAAACTGACCCGAGGTAAGATCATTGGTGCTTTTTCCTTTGGAATACCCGCCAAGGTCGAGATTGGTACCTCCATCGATCTGAGAGACCCCAAAGCGAAGGATCTGATCGCGTATGTGTTTGGGTTCGCGTGCCGTAAGAATCATCCCTGTATAGGGTACAGCAAGTCGCAAAACGGAAACCAACCTTACAAACTCTTCATCTGTTACAAGGTTTTTCTTATCTATATTCAAGGAAAGAGCATTTTGGATGCGGGGAAAACTGATGGTATGCGGTCCTACATTATAAACAGCTTCAAAATGATTTACATGCCTTACCAAACTTAATACTTCAAACTTCCAGTCATACAAACCAAATAAAGCACCTATACCTACGTCGTCGATGCCTGCCTCCTGCGCTCTGTCGAGTGAAGTAAGCCGCCAGTCATAATTTCGTTTCACACCACCCAGGTGCACCTTTGAATAAGTAGGTTCATGGTAGGTTTCCTGAAATATCTGGTATGTGCCGATGCCAGCATCTTTGATGGTACGAAATCCGGGAATATCGAAAGGTGCGGCATTGATATTCACCCGTCTTATCTCCCCGTGATCATGTTTGGCGCTGTAAACAATCCCAACAGTTTCAGCAATAAAATCAGCAGAATATTTAGGGTGCTCTCCATAAACGAGAATAAGTCTTTTATGTCCCTGATCGATCAGTGCAGTAGTTTCGCTGATCAATTCCTCACGACTGAGGGTGATGCGCTTCATATCTTTATTTTCGGTACGAAAGCCGCAATACTGGCAGTTGTTGGTACACAAATCTCCCACATAAAGGGGAGCAAACAAAACGATACGCTCGCCATATACTTTTTCCTTCAGCGTTCTGGCGCCTTCTTTTATCTCCTCGATCAGTTCCGGGTCTTCGGCATTGAGTAAAACCGCCGTTTCCTGCAGCGACAAACGCTTTTTATCTAAGGATGCTTTAATGATCTCTCTTACCCTTTCTTTTTCAGACCGGGTATTGGCGATAAAACCATCAATCTCATCCGGATCGATAAAAGGTTTCATCCGTTGATCTTTCATGCTATAATTTTCAGGATAATATATCATAATAAAAGTATTTCGGTAATTAAAGTGTAAAAATACGGAAATTTTATGGATTGTGCACTTTAACACAATGAATGAATTGCGCTGATGAAGGGCAGAAAAACGAATGATTTCCGTGTGTTTGTTTCAAAAAGAAAACGTCAGTTTCAAACTGGTGTTGGATGTATTGAAAACATACCCAAGGCAGTAGTTGGCGTTTTTTGCCAAGACTACTTAATGAGAATAAATGGTTAGTCCGTCATAGGCAAGAAAAACATTGTCGGGCAGAGAGGCCTGCACTTTTTCATGCAAACCCATAAAATGACTCATATGTGTGATGTATGCTTCTCTTGGTTTGATCTCGTTAATAACCGCCACTGCTTCATCAAGAGAAAAATGAGAAATATGCTTTGACTTTCGCAAAGCATTTATAACCAACACATCTGTTCCCTGGAGCTTTTCTTTCTCCTCATCGGAGATATAATTTGCATCCGTTACATAAGAGAAGTTACCGATGCGAAATCCAAATACCGGTAATTTATGGTGCAATACCTCTACTGGTTTAATCTCCAGATCCCCTATGGTAAAACTATCCTTGCTGATCACGTGAAAGTCAAGTTGTGGAGCACTAAAAAAACGCTTTTCTGTAAAAATATAGGGAAACTCGCGACGGATAGAGTTGATCACTTGCTGACTGGCATATATGTCAACCGTTTTATTCAAAACATAATTAAAAGCCCTTACATCATCCAGTCCTGCGATATGATCCCGGTGTCCGTGGGTAAAAATAATGGCAGAGATGTCTTCAACATTCTCTCTGATCATTTGATATCTGAAATCGGGTCCACAATCGATCACCAGATTTTTTTGCTGAACCCTTACCAATACCGAGGTTCTTAAACGATGGTCTTTTTTATGATCACTTCTGCAAACCTCACAATCGCATGCCACAACGGGCACACCGGTTGAGGTGCCCGTACCGAGAAAAACAACTTCGATTTGAGGTTCTTTTGTCATACATTATATTTTTTTTAATTGCAAAAGATTGCTTTTCATACGCATATTCTGTATTCGGTGAATGATGATCTTTTCTTACCTGTCCATTGCCACACCACGATGGCTTTAATACAACAATTCATCAACTTCTTCTATGGTTTCAGCAATTTCATCCCTGAGAAAATCATCATCAATACCCACTGCTTTTTCACCACGCATTTTCTTGTAAAAATAAATGGTTGCTTTGGTCATATCTAAATCCATATCATCATGTAGTAAAACGGTGTCAACACTTTTTTCACCCATGAGTTCATGAATAATGGTCATTGATTTAAGAAATCTTCCATCATACAACACATTGGTGGCATAAATCCCATTGGGTGGAATAAGTTTTTCTTCTTCTGTAATGATCACTTTATAAAAAATCACATCTTTTATTTCAGCAAAATTGGGGGATTTTTCAAACATCCCTGTAATGATGTACTGATGGTCGAGATATGCATTAGCTCTCATAATATTGCCCTGAAGCAATGCCTTTCTGATTTTGGTGGAGCTGACCGTTTCGTTCTCAATATCTTTTAAGGGAATTTCTTCAACACCAAAATGTAGGTTTTTACTTAGTTCGTGTAAGTATGTATAATCACCGGATCTGTTGTGTCCAAAATGATGATTTTTCCCAACAATAACTATTTTCGCGTTTAATTGCTGAATGATGATATCAGAAATAAATTCATGGGATGTGGTTTTTGAAAAGCCCTTGCTAAAAGGTATGATGATCAGATTGTGCAATCCTGTTTTTGAAAGCAGATCAATTTTTTCTTCCTGGGAGTTTATCAGTTTCAGATCTTTTTGATCGGGATACAAAACTTTTCTGGGGTGAGGATGAAATGTTACCAGAGTTGATTCTCCCTGAATGCTTTTTGCCAGTTCTTTCATCCTGTCAATAATTATCTTGTGACCTACATGAACTCCATCAAACGAGCCGGTTGTAACCACAGCATTCTTCAATTTTCCCTCTGCCTGAGAGGTATCATAAAAAACATTCATCTCCGATTATTTATTTGAAAAACCATTCGTCATATTTCACTTTTACTTCATTGGGGTTTATCCTGTTTTACCAGAAAAGCAAGTTTTTCTAAAGAAGTAATAATATCATACTCTTCAAGGAAGACCCCTTCAGGAACATTCAGCGGAACGGATGTATAATTGAGTAACCCTTTAATACCCGCTTCCCATGCTTCTTTGGCAACTTCATGAGTAGCGCCGGGTGCAACAGTTAAAATAGCAATATGAATATTGTGTTCAGGAATTTTCTCCTTAAGTTGGTTTACATGGTAACAGGGAATACCGGAAATGATGCGGTTGGTTTTTTGAATGTCGTTGTCAAAGGCAGCAACGATAGACAACCGCTCGCGTTTTCCTGAAAAATAACTTGTGATGGCTCGTCCAAGATTTCCCATGCCGATGATGGCAACCTGTTGTGGGTTTTCACTATCAATGATCTGTCCGATTAGTTCTACCAGGTCTTTCACAATATATCCCTTGCTCTGACTACCCGAATAGCCGATGAGCATAAGATCGCGTCTTACCTGCACAGAGGTGAGATTCATGATTTTGGCCAATTCATGGGAATAAATATTCTTTTTTCCCTGGTCGATGTGATTAAATAAAATACGCCGGTACTGACTAAGCCTTTCAATCGTTTTTCCGGGCAAATCCTTTATGATTTTTTTATTCATTATTTTCTGTATATGTTTCTTAAAAAAATATTCGATGCGAAAACACCATTACACGAACAAAATGTCCATTAAGGGTTGTGAGATAATGTGTCTTTTCATTGGTATTCATCCTTTTTCAGTTTCACTTTCGACAGACATATTTGTTTCCACCGGGAAGGTGATTGTAAAAGTGCTGCCTTTGCCAGGAACGCTGTCAACAAGAATTTTAGCATTATAGAGATCAACAATTTTTTTTACGATCGAAAGGCCTAAACCGGTGCCACTTATATTTTTTGTTTGTTCACTTTTAATTCTCACAAAATCTTCAAACAATCGTTCGATATCTTTTTCCTGCATACCAATTCCGGTATCAACAACACTTAAAATGACCTGTCTGTTATCCGTTTTAATATTAACATCAATACGACCACCATTTTGATTGTATTTCACCGCATTTGATAAAAGATTATTCAAAATGATCTCAATTTCCTGTTTGTCGGCTTTGATGATGACTTTCTGATTACAATTCAGGTGAATATCAATATCTTTCTGGATGCAAAGGGGTTGTATAAGATCAATGGCCTGGGTGGCAATTTCGCAAAGCACAACAGGTTTAATATTTCTTTGTTTTTTGCCCGATTCTATCTTTGTAAAATCAAGCAAGTCGAGTATCAGGTTTCTCATATCATGAATCCGGGCCAATGACCGCTGGATCATATCCTTATAATCATTAATATTATCGCCGTTTCTTTTGCTTTCCATTAGTTTAAGATAACCTTCAACGGCATTGATGGGTGATTTGAGTTCGTGAGAAAGCACCGATAAAAACTGAAACCGGATATGCTTTCCCTCTGCCTGCAACTTTTGTGTCATTCTTCTCAAAAAAAGTTGCTTCGAGATATTCTCTAAACAATTTCGGAGTTCTTTAGGTGTAAAGGGTTTGGGCACAAAATCATAGGCACCGCTTTTGGTTGCTTTTACCGCCAAATCCAGCGAAGCATATGAAGTGATCATCACCACAACAACATCAATGGATTGCTGATTGATGTATTCCAAAACATCAATACCCTGAATGCCAGGAAGTTTATTGTCTAACAAAACAATATCAAACATGTAATTGTCAAGAAGTTCAATACCTTCCTCCCCTGTTTCAGCTTCGATAACCTCAAAATCAAAGTCTTCATCCATAAAAGGATAGCTTACCGAAAAAGATTCCAGTATCCTTTTAATACCACTTCTTATTCCCGGTTCATCATCTACCACCAAAAGACTTAATTTACCCATTATTTATATTTTGAGTAATTTATTGATTTCTTTATGAAGTTGGTCCATTCTGATTCCTTTATCCAGAAAAAGATCAGCCTTGATCCACTGTTGGTTTTCATCAGATTCCACATCAAACAAAAGACCTGTTTCAGAAGTTACTGCCGAAGCAATGATGATCGGAACATCCGGGTACTTATTCTTCATGATATGGCAAAGAATAAAGCCAGTATCCTGATTTTCCATCATCAGATCAAGGATAGCCAGATCAGGTTTCAGTTTTTCAATAATGTTTTCAGCTTCTTTTTGGGTATCGGCAGTGATGACCTCAAACCCCATGTCTTCCAGTGCAATACTGAGTTGAAAAAGATAATCAGGGTCATCATCGACCAATAAAATTTTCTTTTTTTCTATTTTGAGCATACATCAACTAAGTTTTAATGACCCACCATCGTGGTTATTTCCTTTTCTGTATTTTCGGGTAAAGAAACATAAAAGCACGTTCCTGTATCTCCTTTCTCCGGGTTATCGTTCGATTCTACTTTTATATCTCCTTTATGCATTTTTACAATCCCATAAATAATGGGCATGCCCAAGCCAGTACCTTTTCCATCTTCTTTGGTTGTAAAAAATGGTTCAAACATTCTTTTCAGGTTACTTTCAGAGATGCCTGTTCCGGTATCGGAGATAACAAATACCACATTATACTCTTTGTTTTCACTGTTTTGAGCAGCAATCCCAAGTTTTCCTCCATCAGGCATGGCATCCACAGCATTCTTTATCAGGTTTGCCAATACCTGCACCATTTGATCATGATCGCAGTTGAGTATTGAATTCTGTGTTTCAATAGCGATATTGAGTTCAATATTCTGAGGAATGACCAAAGCCTTCAAACTATCTTTGATTAAATCCTCAATTTTCACTTCAGATATATTGACTTTACTTTTGCGCGCAAAGTTAAGCAATCCTCCGACAATTTTTTTGCACCGGTCTGCCTGATCAACAATTAGTTTTAAATCCTTATAATATGGTGAATCGGGTTTTGCTTCATCAAGCAACAAATGGGCATACATAAGTACCACACCAAGAGGGTTGTTTACCTCATGGGCAATGCCGGCAGCAAGCTGCCCCATGGAAGCTAATTTTTCTGACTGCTTAAGGGCATCTTGCGTAGAGGCAAGTTTTTCATTGGAGACATCAAGTTCGCTGATATATTTATGAAGTTTGTCAATGGTATAAGGCAGGCACATTTCATTTTCGGCAACTCCTTTTAGTATGGCCACGGCGTGCTCATGACAGGTATCGTAGCCACAGGCGGTACAATTCAACTCATCGTCCTTGCTTTTGATACCAAGATCACTCTTCACCTTTTGTATTTCTTCATCTGTGAAATGTGATTTATATCGTTGATCATCTGCAATAAAATACCTGCTTAGATCAATGGTGGCATATTTTTGTATATTTTTTTCCCACGACTCTTTATTCAGTCTGTCGGTTTGTCTTTTGGCAAAATTGCTGATGCTTTTTCTTTTCAGGAAAAACTGCCGTGTATTGCTCATGCCCGGACCATTGATGCACCCATTACAACAGAGCAGGTCGAACAATTTGGCTTCCAGGTATCCTTCCTCAAATTCGCGTAACACCTCAGTAATATCCTGTCTGCCCTCTGCCACCACAACCTCACCACTGAGAAAATCTTCTTCCAGATCCACAGTTTGCAACATGCCCCCGCTGATGGGAAAAACACTTCCTTTTCCGGCCAGGGGTTCATCAAATTCAAAGGTTTCGGTGTTTTCTTCAGAGATATGGTTTTCAACGAACATACGTCTCAGTTCAACAAAAGAAATTACTTCATCAATGAGGTCATGAAACTGGTTTTGATTGGCTTCTACCTTTTTGGCAATACACGGCCCAATAAATACGATCTGAAGTTCGTCGCCATGCATCTCCTTCAAAACTTTGGCTGTGGCAACCATGGGAGAAACAATGGGAGCAAGAGATTTGATGACCTGGGGGTGATGCTTTTCCACATAAGTAACAATAGCGGGGCAGCTCGTGGAAATATAAGTGTGTTTTTTGGATTCATTGAGCAATTCGCGGTATTTTTGTGCCACCAGTTCGGCACCAAATGCCACTTCGTTAACGTAATCAAAACCCAATGCTTTGATCATGCCCACCAATTTCCGATAATCAGCAATATCAATAAACTCACCTGCAATACTTGGGGCCACCAGGGCAGCCGTTTTCTTTTCCGGTACAAGAAGTTTTTTGACCCTGTCAATAGAAAAGGAAAACATTTTAGCATCCCTGCTGCATACTTTCACACAATTTCCGCATGAAATGCATCTTTCCGGAATGATCTCTGCCTGCCCGTTAATGATCCGGATGGCTTTGGCAGGGCATTCTCTGACACAAGTATAGCAAACCTTGCATCGGTCTTTGATGGTGTAAATAAACTGATTTTTCTTTCGGTCTTCCATAACAAATGGATTAAAATCAACGCAGGCAACCGGATAGTAAGATAAATATATTGATTATTTAATGAATTCACGTTTATGGAAACGGGTTTCCAGGTCAAGTTCTTTATTTTTTTGATTTTCAGACAAAAGAGCAGCGAGGTTTTGGTTAAGATCTGCAAAATCAAAGGCAGCATTTTTTTCCAGTTCCTGGCACATTTTCTTTCTGCTGCGAGGTTTTTCCTTGTTCCAATGGATCGGTTGCCCTCCTCCTCCGATGCAGCCATTTTCACATGCCATCACCTCTATATAATGAATATCTTTTCTTTGGTCGTTTTTCAATTCATCCAAATATTCCTGTGTTTCTTTGATGCCGCTTACCCAGGCAAATCCTACCTCTTTTTCTCCGATTTTCACTTTCACTTCCTTCCGGCTTATGGGGTTTTTGGGTGGAGTAAATTTTAAATTACTCCCTTTTTTGCCCGAAACAAGCCGGTGAAGAACATTGGCAACAGCTTCTGCTTTGCCTCCCGAGTATGCCATCATGATCCCTGATTTAGAATTGGGGGTAAACATAGGTTCCGGTTTTTCACTGGTCATACTTTTCAGGTCAATACCATAGCTTCTGAGCATTCTCAGAAATTCCCTGATGGTAATGACGGCATCAATTTCAGAACTCCCTTTTTTGGTATTTTCTTCCCGTGAAGCCTCAAATTTATTGGCCACACAAGGCATAAAAGAAACCGTGTAAAGCAGTTTATGATCATAATCATCACTTTTTCTGTTCTTGAGTATCATACCCGGGAGTTGATGGGGAGATTTTACAGTAGATATCTGCGAGATCATCTCTGGCAGAAACTCTTCGGCATACTTGATCCAGGCAGGGCAGCAGGAGGAGAAAAGAGGAGTATTACCGTTGTTGATTCTTTCCTGCAGCATTTCAGCCTCGAGCAGCACATTCATATCATATCCCAAAGACAGGTCGTAAACATAATCGAAGGACATTTTTCTCAGCGCAGCCACAATACGTCCGGAAGGATCATCAGAAGCTTTGATACCAAGATGCTCTGCAACTGAGGCAACAAAAGCGGGAGACACCAATGCGGCAGTGGTTTTGGAAGGATTAGCCAGGACGGTTTGTACCTTTTCGATATGTGAAATATCCACCAGTGCTCCTGTAGGGCAAACCATGATGCATTGCCCGCAGTTGATGCAGCTGGATACATTCAATCCTTTGTTAAATGCTGAATTAACAGTAGTTTTATTACCTCTTGAAACAAATTCGAGAGCGGTGACCAGTTGTACCTCCTCACAAACTCTCACACACCGGTTGCAAAGAATACACTTTGCCGGGTCGCGGTATACGCTGGGGCTGGAATGATCGCGTTGCAAGGCATTTTTCTTACTGAAGTATCTGCGTTCTTTGATATTCATTTCCTCGGCCAGAAACTGCAATTCGCAATTTCCATTTCTTTCACAATACAGGCAGTCGTCGGGGTGGCTGGAAAGTAACATTTCAACAATTGCTTTGCGTGCCTTGATGACACGTGTGGAATTGGTTTTCACAACCATATTTTCCTCAACCGGATACGAGCAGGATGTGATCAAATCACGTTTGCCTTCAACCTCTACCACGCAAAGCCTGCATGCTCCGGCAGGGGTAAAGTTTTCCATATAACACAATGTTGGAATTTTAATCCCATTGCGTCGAAGTGCAGTGAGTAATTTTTCACCCTCTTTCACTTCTATTTCACTGTTATTTACATGGATGGTAAAGCGCATAAGTATATTCTGTGAAAATGAAAAACCAATTTTATATATTTAATCCGGTATTAATAGCATTCTGAGTCTGTAAAGCAATAAAACCGGATTTGAAATACTACAGCAAAAAAGGCAGTATTCGCGTATGCCCCATAAGGATTATTCTACCATAACCGCATTAAACTTACAGGCCTCGAAGCAGGCATTGCATGCGATACATTTATCCTGTACGATGAAATGAGGTTGACGCGGAGCACCAATAATGGCATCAACGGGACATTTTTTAAAGCATGCCGTACATCCGGTACACAAATCCACATCAATAGAATAAGTTCGTAAATCTCTGCATACCCCTGCCGGGCATTTTCGCTCAAACACATGGGCATCAAACTCTTTTTTGAAATTTGCCAGTGTATTTAAGATGGCATTGGGTGCAGATTTGCCCAAAGAACACAAACTGGTGTCCTTCATTACATCGGCCATGCCTTTCAGTTGCATGATGCCTTTAAACCTTTCAAGGGTTTGGTAAGACTTGCCCCCGGAAGGTTTGCGTGTTGCCGAGTCTATGATCTCCTGCATCCTTGCTGTTCCTTCGCGGCAGGGGATGCATTTGCCACAACTTTCGTTTTTAAAAAATGTGGTAAAAAATTTTGCAAGATCGAGCATGCAAATGTTCTGATCTACCACCACACAAGCACCGCTGCCCAGAGCAGAACCAATTTTTTTCAGGTCGTCAAAATCCACGGCTGTGTCAAGGGTGTTTTGGGTAACATAACTACCACTGTTAATCCCCAGTATGATGGCTTTAAATTCAGATTTTTCCGACATCCCTCCTCCTATTTTCTCCACAATATCGGTAAACGGGACACCCATTTCTACTTCAATGGTACCATAGTTTCTCACTTTTCCACTCAAGGTAAAAAGTTTGGTACCTTTGCTTTTTTCGTTGCCCAAAGAGAGAAACCAATCCTTCCCGTTTTTCATGATCAATGGTATACTCAAAAGTGTTTCGGCATTATTTACGCTTGTGGGTTTATTCAGGTGCCCGCGTATTGCCGGATAGGGAGGTTTGGAAACCGGCATGGCTCTTTTTCCTTCAATGCTGTTGATCAGTGCCGTTTCTTCGCCACAAACAAATGCCCTGGCACCTTCCTTTACGATTACATCAATGTTAACGCCCGAGTCAAAAATATTATGCCCGATAATTCCATAATCTTTGGCTTGTCTGATGGCTTCATGAAGTCTTTCAATCGACATGGAAAACTCGCTCCGTGTAAAGATAAATGCTTTGGAAGCGCCAATGGCATAGGAAGCAATAAGGATGGCCTCGATCAACCTATGCGGATCACTTTCCATCATCACCCGGTTCATATAGCTACCCGGATCACTTTCCACAGCATTACAGATAAAATATTTTTGATCGCTGACCGTATTGAGTGATATTTTCCATTTTTTACCAGCATTAAAAGCGCCGCCCCCTCTTCCTAACAGCATGCTTTCTTCCACCAGATCGCATACCTGGGCAGGGGTTAATTTCATAATGGTATCGGAGAAAGACTGATATCCTCCTCTTGCAATATATTCTGCCACCGAAACAGGATCAGTGATACCACAATTTTCCATGATCATTCTTTTCTGATGAGAATAGTACGGTATTTCATCGATAAAAGAAACCCCTTCCCATTTTTGATGAATCTCATTTTTATATTGCCCCAGAACCATTTCAGAAGGCACATTATTATTGAGAATATCATCCAAAAACAAAGAGACTTTATCGTGGGTAATGTTTTTAAAAGAAATTCGTGATTTTCCGGGCAATTGAACATCTACCACAGGTTCTGCTTTGCAATACCCGTTACATCCGCCCTTCACCACCTCAATATCCAGATCATGGTCTTCCAGATAGTTTTGTATTGCCTGGTACGTTTTTTTGGCTCCTGCTGGTATAGAACAACTGGTATATCCTACATAAATAAAGGGTTTTTCAAGTCGTTCACGACTGATAAATGATAGTTTCTTTTGAAACTCAACATTTTGTTCGCGTTGAGGATTCAGAAGAATATCATTGATCAAAAAATTTCTTACAGAATCAGAATGATTAATCTTCATAGATTGAGTTGTGATTTTCTCTGAAATGGTTTAACAGGTCCCTTAATTTTTGCGCGTTTAAATGCGAATAATATTCACCATTGACATCTACCAGGGGAGCCAAACCGCAGGCTCCTATGCAGGAAACCACTTCCAGACTAAACATACCCGATTTATCAGTTTCGCCGTTTCCAATGCCCAGTTGTTTTTCGAGTTCTGTCAGCAGGTTTAGTGATCCGGCAACATGACAGGCGGTACCATGGCATACCCGGATGTGATAGGTGCCTTGCGGCCCAAACCGAAAGTTATCATAGAAAGTTGCTACACCATATATTTTATTTACGGAGATGTCGAGATATTTCCCCACCGCCAGAATAATATCTTCAGAAAGAAAACCTTCTTTTTCCTGTATTTTCTGGAGTAAGGGTATCAGATCCTCTCTCTGTTTGTTGGGAAACAAGTTAAATATATCCACCAGTTTTTTATCCATGTAAGAGATGATAAAAAATTAACAATGCGAAATTTTAAAACAGGATAGATTTTTATTTTCTGGGAAAACTTATCTGTTGCTTATTTTTGTTGTAGCTAGTCTTTGCAAGAAAACGCCAAATACTGCGTTATTCTCGTTTTTGAATCAGTCATTTACGAAAAGTAAACTCCTTAGATTCAAAAACTTCGAAAGCCTTGTCTTTGACGATTTCTTATCAAAGACAAAAAAAGCAGGAGTTTTCTTGCTGACACTAGCTACAAATATAAAGAAAAAATGGTGAAATTATTCTATTATAATGTGTTTGCTCAACTTTATATCCTTAATGTTATTTAGATTAAATCTTAAGTAGCAAAAAATTGACAAGATGTTACCAAATTAACCTTACAATTGCCACATTATCATTATTTTTGTTGGAAATGCATAAAATCAAACTGGCATTACCATCCAGATGACCAAAAAAGTGGTTTTGCCATCCATTATTTATCCTGTTTTTAAAAACAGATATTGAGCCTTATGACAGAAAATGCAAACACCATTACTATTTGCATGGGAAGTAGTTGTTTTTCGAGAGGAAATAAATACACGCTCAAAAACTTACAAAGCTACCTTAAAGAAAGAAATCTGGAAGATAGTGTTACGCTCAAAGGAGCACATTGTCTTGGAAAATGCGAAAAAGGACCTGTTTTGATTGTGAATGAGGAAGAAATTTTTCATGTTGACCCAGAAAAAATAAATGATTTACTGGATGAGAAACTTTAATAGTGCTTGCAAGAAAACGCCAATTGCTGCGTTGGGCTCGCCTTCAAAACAGTCGATTACGAAAAGTAAACTCCTGTTTTTCAGTCATCGCCCGCCTTGCACTTGACGCTTTCTTTATCAAGCACAGATAAAATCGTGGGTTTTCTTGCTGACACTAAATAAATTGATAAAAGACACCTCTTTACTCATTTGAAAAAATGATCATTATTTGGTTTTTTGTTGCCCGGGATGGGTTATTCCCGCAGATCACCGATGAATTCATTTAATCTGTGCATCCTTCGCCTGGCAAACCCTGAATACAATTGATGACGATTTTTCCGGCAAATGCCTGGCAGAGCTCCATCAAAGCAAATTTTATGAACCGATTGAATATTCTATGGAACTTATCTCAATAGATCTTGACAAGTGCAATTGCTCACATGCATGTGTAAGAACTTGTCCGGTAAAAGCCATTACCATTGATCCGGAAAATGATTACCCACAGGTCAACCACAACCGTTGTATCGGTTGTGGTAGTTGTTTGCATGTTTGCACCGTTGATGCTGTAAGCTATGTAAGGTCTACAGAAGAAACACTTGAGATGCTTTCCTCTGATAAAAAAGTATCGGCGATTGTAGATCCCAGTATCAGTGGTGAGTTTCCTGATATAACCGATTACCGGAAATTTGTTGAGATGATCCGCAAACTGGGCTTTGATTATGTTAATGAAGTTGCCTTTGGTGCCGATCTGGTAGCCCATCAATATGATGCCTTGTTTAACAACTTTAAAGGTAAGCACTACATCACCACCAATTGCCCTACCGTGGTTTCCTATGTAGAAAAATTTTATCCCGAGTTGATCCCCAATCTTAGTCCTATCATCAATCCTATGACTGCCACAGCATTGGCTGTGCGGGAAATGTATGGAGAAGATCTGAAAGTTGTTTTTATTGGGCCATGTCTTTCTGCCAAGGATGAAGCCCATCGCCACAAAGGAAATGCAAAAGTAGATGCAGCCCTTACTTTTGGTGAACTAAGAGAACTTTTCACAAAGTTTCATATCAAGGAATCAGACGTAGAGTACAGCGATTTTGATCCTCCGATCGGTTATCTGGGCTCATTATATCCGCTAAGCCGCGGGATACTGACTGCTGCCGGAATCAATGACAATCCTTTGGAATCGATGGTGTTTACTGCTACCGGAAAAAACAATATGCTCGAAGCAATTGAAGAGTTTGATGAAGGTCCGCAGATCATCAAAAAACACCTGAACTTGTTTTATGACGAAGGCTGCCTGATGGGCCCCGGAACTACCCACAGCGATAAGAAATTTGTGCGCAAATCGCTCGTTATCGATTATGTTAAGAAACGTCTGGAAAAATTTGATAAAAAAGAATGGGACAAAAACTTTGGTAAATTTGGAAAACTTGATCTTTCGCGCGATTTTCAAAACGATGACCAACGATTGGAAGTACCTTCGCAGGAAAAGATCGAGGAAATACTCAAATCTGTCGGACGTTCCATGGACGACAAATCTGCCTGTGGCGCCTGTGGTTTCAGGTCGTGCAAAGATTTTGCTGTTTCTGTTAGTCAGGGAATAGCACAACCGACTACTTGTATAACCTATTCATTGAAAAATAAGCAGGATTATATTAAAACACTGAAAACCAACAATGAAAAACTACGAAAGCAAAATAAGGAATACCAAACACAGGAAACTTCTTTAAAAAAAGACTATCAAAAAGTAAAAACAAAATCAGATACCATATCCTCCCTGTTGCAGAATTTACCATCGGCAGCAGTGATTATCGACGACAAACTAAAAGTGGTGGAATCAAACAGCGCCTTTGTGGAGATAATGGGAGAAGATGCACAGATGATCAACGAAGTAATACCAGGTTTGATTGGTGCCGACCTGAAAACCCTGTTGCCTTTCAATATTTACAATCTATTCAATTATGTTTTGCAAAAGGATGAGAACATTCTTAACCGCGACATAACGCTCAATGAAGGATTATTAAACATGAGTGTTTTCTCACTTAAGCCTAATAAAATTGCAGGAGCTGTATTCAGAGATATGTACGTGGCAGAAGTGAGGCAGGAAGAAATCATTCACAGGGTAAATGATGTAATAGACGAGAACCTGAAAATGGTTCAACAGATTGCCTTTTCTCTGGGAGAAGGAGCGTCAAAAACAGAAAAAATGCTCAACTCTATTGTTGAGACCTACAAAAAAGTAAACAAAAAAGAGTGAAACCTAAACGAATATACATTTGATAACCAAGTTAGATAAAACAAAAGAATCATCCGGTGATAACTCCACGGATTCGTTTTTTACCGAGGTTGGTTATATGCAGCGAAATCATGTGGGTGAGCGGATATGTGGCGATGCTTTTCTTTCCAAGAAAGTAAAAGAGGAAAACCGCACCATTATTGTACTTTCCGATGGTATGGGGCACGGCGTAAAGGCAAATCTGCTGGCAACCCTTACCGCCACTATGGCGGTTAACTTTACAGTAGAGCACAAAGATGTGCATAAAATAGCAGAGATCATCATGAATACATTGCCGGTTTGCAGCGACCGGAAGATCAGCTATTCCACCTTTACCATTGTAGATGTAAATGATAATGGCGAAACGACCATCATTAATTATGACAACCCCGAGCCTGTCATTTTCAGAGGAAAAAATATTTATCATCCCAACTGGCATTGTGTAATGCTGGATTCGGGAAATAACAAGGGAAAAGAGATTGAAGCCTGTACCTTTACCGCCACCAAAGAAGACCGGATCATCTTTTTCTCTGACGGCATTACCCAGTCTGGGTTAGGTAAAGGTCAGTACCTGTTGGGATATGGAAGGGAAAACACCGTAAAATTTCTATCGGATAAAATAAACGATCATCCCGATATCTCTGCCACAAAGTTGGCTTCCATGCTCGTAAATCAAGCCATTGCCAATGATCAGTATCAGTCGAAAGACGATATCAGCACTGTGGTGGTTTATCTTCGCGAACCCCGCAAACTACTTTTATGCTCAGGTCCTCCTTACGACAAAGCGAAGGATGCCTACCTGGTAGACAAGATCAGTAATTTCGAAGGAAAGAAGATATTATCTGGAGGAACCACTGCCGATATCGTTTCAGATCAACTAAACATACCCATTGAAGACACCCTCGAATTTACGGATTCAGATCTGCCTCCCGTGTCGAAAATGAAAGGTATCGACCTTGTTACCGAAGGAATTCTTACCCTTAGCAAAGTTTCCGGAATTCTGGAAAAGTATAATGAAAGAACAACCCTCGGCACAGGACCTGCCGATGAAATCATTAAATTGTTTCTGGAAAGTGATGAGATCAGGTTATGCATCGGCACCGCCATCAATATTGCTCACCAGGATCCAAACCTGCCTGTGGAACTGGAGATACGCAGAAGTGTAGCCAAAAAAATTGCACAGTTGCTTGAGCAGAAATTCCTCAAGGAAGTTTCGTTGGAGTTTATTTAACAGTAGAGAAGACACACCACCACTATTTTATTTCACAGATAAAACCACCCTTTTTAAATAAAAAAAATCAATTCTTGTCGGAGTTAATTTTGTTATTTGTAATCAGTCTTAATAAAAACAAAGAGGTTGATGAAAAAAAGTAAAATTATTTTGAATTATTAAACGGTTGAAATTCAGATCAAAAAGAATTTTTGTTTGCTTAATTGCGAATATAGTACTACATAAAGCAGATTTTCTTCTCTGAAATGAAATTTATTTATTATATTTGCACTGTTTAATAAAACAATCATCCGACAACACACACTCCACTAATAAATTTTACGGTTATTAATGGAGTACATAAATCTAATTCTGTGAAAAGATTCTTTATCATTTTTATTACAATCTTTTCTCTCGTTCTGATCCTTCTTTTCCAAACACTCATTCATCTGGGTGCAGGTTCCACTCCCCTGGAACCAAAAAAGAACTCAAATAACGGGACGCAAATGATTACAGGTGCAACTGCAAAAGCAGACATGCCCGTATTGACTGTGGCAGAAAGTAAAAAATCAATTTTTCCCGCTTCCTTCTTACCCTCACTTTCATCTGATGCATTTGGTTCTTTCGACCATTTTCAGCAAAATGTTCTGACATTCGTGCAATCTGATACATTTTTTGCCTACCGCAACTTTATCATTGTTATCATCTTACTTCTGGCATGTTTGGTTTTGCTGGGGTTGATGCTTTGGAGAAACAACCAGGCCAAAAAACTCACCCAAAAAAGTGAATTCCGCTTTAAAACGCTACTGGAAAATTCTCCTTCTGCCACCATGATCTTTCAGAATTACCAATTGAGGTTTGCCAACGCTGCACTGGAGTCCCTGACCGGATTTAGCCGTGAAGAACTTCTGCAAATGGAAATATGGCAATTGATCCATCCTCAAAGTCTCAAAAATCTGAAAAATGATCAGATCCATTTTGATTCTGATAAACTGAATATAAGAACCGAATTGCAGATCATCACCAAAAAGAAGGAAACAAAGTGGATCGATTTCTCCACACGTTCCATCACATTTGATGAAAAACCTGCCATCCTGGCTTCCGCCGTAGACATAACCGAAAAAAAGGAATATGAAAACCAGGTTGTGGAAGCAGAAGAAAGGTATGGTTTGATTGTTTTGGCAACAAACGATGGTATTTCAGATATCAACTTAACTGAGAATACACTCTATCTTTCCCCACAATGGAAACTCATGCTGGGTTTTAAAGATCATGAATTGGAAAACTCACTGGAGCAATGGAACTCACTGCTACATACCGATGACAGAGAGCGTTTTGAGTATCTGTTGGATGAGATCCGCTCAGGCCGTCAATCCAATGCAAAAACAGAATACAGGATCATTTGCAAAGACAAATCCTTTAAATGGGTATCCGCCTCCTTTACGGCTGTGTATGACAAAAAAAACATTCCCATAAGAATCTTGGGAACCCATACAGACATTACCGAAAGAAAACTTACCGAAGAAAAACTAAAAGAAAGCGAGTACAGGTATAAAAACTTTTTTGCCCGCAATTCGGCTGTTATGCTTATTCTCGATCCCGAAACCGGCGACATAAAAGATGCCAACCAGGCGGCATTAAACTATTATGGTTACAGCAAAGAAGAACTATTATCCATGAATATATCCGGCATAAACATAATGGATAAACAGACCATAGAAGAAGAAAAAGAGAAAGCTTTAAAAGAAAAAAGAGATCACAATTACTTCAGACATCAGTTACAAGACGGAACCATCAGAGATGTGGCGGTATACTCAAGCAAAATTGACGATGAGAAGTTGAAACTGCAATATGCCATAATTTTTGACATAACCGAACGCCGAAAAGCTGAACAAGACCTGGAAAAAGCAAAAAATTTCGCTGAAGAAGCCAACCGTGTAAAAAGTTTCTTTGTAAGCAATATCAGTCATGAGATACGTACTCCTCTCAATGCTATTATTGGTTTATCAGATCTGCTGCTTGAGGATGAGAATTTAACACCGGAACAACTGGAAAACCTGAATTCCATCAAATATTCCTCTGACCACCTTTTGGGTGTCATCAATGATGTTCTTGACTTTTCAAAACTGGAAGCAGGAAAAGTAGAACTTGAGAAAACAGATTTTGATCTTTACAAACTGGTTAAAGAATCCAGCAAAACCATTGA
The DNA here is from genome assembly GCA_964390665.1 of uncultured Bacteroidales bacterium. Classification (GTDB taxonomy): domain Bacteria; phylum Bacteroidota; class Bacteroidia; order Bacteroidales; family UBA7960; genus SKVR01. The sequence continues at coordinate 21,869 of CAYMLS010000039.1, forward strand.
ATTTAAAACCAAAGAAAAAAATATAGGACTCAATGTATCTATTCTTCCCGATACACCAAGAGTAATTATTGGAGACCCGTCCAGACTGCGTCAGATACTGTTGAATCTGCTCAGCAATGCCGTAAAGTTCACATCCAAAGGTCATATCGACCTGAACCTGAGAGTGCTGAAAAGCGAGGAAGACAGGGTAAAGATCAGGTTCTCTGTGTCTGATACGGGTATTGGTATACCTGAAGATAAACAATCAGAATTATTCCAGAACTTTACGCAGGCAGAAAGCAATACCTCAAGAAAGTTTGGAGGCACAGGTCTTGGTCTGTCCATATGCAAGAAACTTGTAGAACTGCAGGGAGGTGAAATAGGTTTGAAAAGTCTGGAAGGCATGGGATCAACTTTTTGGTTTGAAATGGAATATCAGATCAGTGAAAAAGCATTTATACCTGATACAGAAAAGTTAGACAACCGCATTAAAAACCTGAAAGGAATTCGGATTTTGTTGGTAGAAGACGACAAAATGAATCAGTTTGTGATGTCGCAATTGCTTAGAAAATGGAAATCGCAGGTGGAAATTGCTGAAAATGGTGTGGAAGCGATCGAAAAACTGGAGAAGCAAAAATACAGTGTTGTTTTGATGGATATGCATATGCCACAGCTCAATGGTATTGAGACGACCAAAATCATCAGAAATCCTGACTCCGATGTATTGGATCATGATGTACCCATTATTGCCCTTACCGCTGATATAACAAGCGAGACCCGCCAATTGGTCAAAGAAGCAGGCATGAATAATTTCATTACTAAACCATCAGAGCAGGAAGACATGTACCAAAGAATCATGCACACAATGATACATCATAAAACAGAATTTTTTGAGTCTGCTGATGCTGCAGATCAGGACAAGGAAGAAAATACAGAACAGGAAAAAAACATCCTGGAAGAGCAAACCAGGATGCGGGTCAAAAAAGCACTTTCCGATATTTTTGACGATGACATGGAAAGTACTTTGGATCTGATCAGCAAATTCCTGAAAGATATACCCCGCATTGTGGTAGGAATAATGGAGGCATTTTACGACCATGACTTTCTCACATTACGCAAACTGGTTCATAAGGTTAAACCCGGTTATAGCTATATGGGTTTCACTGATGTGTCGGAAAAGATCACACGCATACAGGAACTTTCAAGGCAACAATCGCGTATCAATGAATTAGAGGCACTTTGCAGGGAGTTGGAAGACGATTCAAGAGACATCGTGAGGATCTTGCGAGACATTCAAAGAGAATACATGAAAGGAAGAAGCATAGATACACCACACTCCTGAGAACAACCATGAAACGACTTATAAAAAAGACCGGCGGACGCAAAAGCATCTGCCGGTCTTTTTTTCTGAAAGGAAAATCGTAATTTTGATTTTTATGATCATTTCATTCAAATGATGCAAAAAACGCAACGGATGGATAGACCAATACAAAGATGCTCAGGAAAATGACAAATTATATGCTTCTTCAAAGAATCAGCATTGAATACTGTTATATTCGTGGTTCATTTTCCCTGAAAAGAACTTTTGAAAACAATCAAAATAAAAAACAGCATGTCTGAAAAAGAATTTTATATGCATCGCTGCCTGGATCTGGCAA
>CAYMLS010000040.1:0-1830 GCA_964390665.1 uncultured Bacteroidales bacterium
ATAAACGGATGAAAAAATCTATATCATAAGTGTTTTTTTGTCAAAACCGTACCATCGGTATTATCTTGAAAACTGTCCATTAATTTAAATCTGAAAAATTTCGCGTATGTACATAGAATTCAGGAAGGGAAAAATATATTTTGAAGAATATGGTCGGGGAGACACCCTGGTACTTCTTCATGGTTATGCAGAATCCATGAAAATATGGGCGGGCTTTCAAAAAACCCTTGCCGAACATCATCATGTTGTGTTGATTGATCTTCCCGGGCATGGAAAGAGCAGCATGATAGACAAAGTTCACTCTATGGAGATGATGGCAGACGGCGTTAAAGCGGTCATAGATCATTTAAAGATCAAATGCGTGGCCATTGTGGGTCATTCAATGGGAGGATATGTGAGTTTGGCTTTTGCCCGTAAATATGGCAAATTCATCAAAGGGTTGGGTCTTTTTCACAGCACCTCGCTTGCAGATACAGATGAAGTGAAGGAAAAACGTGCCCAAACTGTCAACATCTTAAAAAAGGACCATAAGGAATTTCTTCATGGATTTATACCTGGTTTGTTTGCACCTGAAACCAAAGATCTTTTTCAGGATGAGATTCAGCACCTGATCCAGGAAGCATCGGTCATACCAGCCGAATCACTTATTGCAGCCCAGGAGGGTATGAAAGATCGCACCAGTACGCTGGATGTGCTTATCAATGCTTCGTTTCCGGTGATGTTTATTGCCGGTCAGAAAGACAGCAGGTTGCCTTTCGAAAATATTTGGGTACAAATGGCGCTCACCGAAACAGCACATGCCCTTATCTTGCGCAATGTGGGGCACATGGGGTTCATTGAAGCAAAAATCCAAACGCTCGACTATCTGGATAGTTTTGCCAAAGCATGCTTTAAAATATGAACAATGCTAATTCTCCGGGAAGCGGTCGGAAAAAAGGTTTCTGTAAAAATATTACAGAATATTTTTGAGAGATAATAATGACCAGGAGGAGGTATATAATCCGGAGATTGTTTAAAAAAACCATACAGCCCAAAAGACCAAGGAGTTTGGTGAAAATCAAGTAAGAGAAGATGCCCGGCCCCAATTATTTTTTACATTTTATACTCCAAAACAAAATGTTTATTAATGTCTGGCAAAGAGGAAATATTGAATATCCTAGCCGCTGGTGAAGGTTACAATGCAGAGTTTAAGGTAAGTGTCCCCTCCAAGGTGCGGGAGCTCACGACTGAGGTTTGTGCCTTTGCCAATTCATCCGGGGGTGTTTTGCTCATTGGGGTAAACGACCGCAATGAAATAGCAGGGGCAAAACTTGATAATGTAGTCCGATCAGCTATCCAGGATTCTTTGTTGGGGATTTCACCTCATTTGCATTGCACCCTGGAGGTAGTAAAAATAGAAGGAAAAGAAGTCGGAGTCATCCGGGTACCCTGCGGCACGCAAAAACCCTATGTGTTTTCAGGGGCTATTTATGTGCGCATCGGGGCTAATACCCAGAAACTGGTTACAGCAGAGCAAATGAGAGAATTCTTCCAACGTTCAGACAAACTCTATTTTGACGAAACGGCCTGCAATACCTTTCAACCTAACCAGGATTTTGACCAGCAGCTGTTTGATCATTTCATTTCCCAGTCAGGCATCCCCACCCGGATATCCAGGGATCAGGTGTTGAAAAACCTGCAATTGTTTGCAGAAGAAGGGTCATTCAAACGGGGTGCTGTATTGTTTTTCGGGAAATATCCGGAGACATTTTTCGATCATGCCATTATCAGATGTGTGGCTTTCAAGGGCACTACCAAAAGGTTTATCATCGACAGCAAAACTTATGGAGG